>SEGN01000564.1 GCA_004211245.1 Variovorax sp. | reverse complement strand
TTCATGCCTTGCAGCAGCGTGTCGAAGATGTTCTGGGCGATCTGGATCATCTTGGCCGAGGCCTGGTAGGCCTGCTGGTACTGCAGCAGCTTGGCGGCTTCCTCGTCGAGGTTCACGCCCGACACGCTGGTGCGGCTGGTCTCCAGGTTCGTGGCGATCGACTCCGAGATGCCGGCCGCGTACTGCGCGCTCTGCGAGCGCACACCGACCTGCGCCATCAGCGAGGCATAGCCGTCGGACATCGGCGCGCCGTCGAACACGGCCGCGTCGCGCAGGCCCAGCAGCGCGGTCGCGTTGCCGGCATTCAGGTTGCTGTGTCCCGCCGTCATGGCCTGCACGGTGATCGTGTCGCCGGGCTTCGGCGTGCCCTTGAGCGTGAGCGTCCAGCCGTTGTAGCTGATGCTCTGGCCGGCCGCGTAGGCCACGCCGGTCGGGTTGCCGGTGCCGGTGCCCGACACGTCGAAGGTGCCGGCGGCCGTGAAGGACAGCGTGACGGGTGCCGTGAGGTTGGCGTTGGCCGCACTCGGCGCGAGCGCCGACACGGTCACGTTGCCGGTGTTGGTGGTGGCGGCGCGGGCCTCGACCGGGCTGGCCGCCGCCAACGCGCGCGGCGAGGTCAGCGCGGCACTCACCTGGCCGGCTGCGTCGGCATAGGGCTTGAGCGTGAAGGTGTCACCCGCATTGGCCGTGCCGCTGCCGATGGCGAGCGTGAGCCCGTCGATCTGCACCGGCAGCGGGCCGGCGAAGTTGCTGAGCTGGCCGTCCGACAGGCGCGTGACCTGCAGGCTGCCGCCGGCACCGAACGTGAGTTGATAGGAGGACGCCGCCAGCTTGCTCGCATCGCTCACCGAAGCGCCGATGCTGGCGCTGCCGGTGTTGCCGCTCGCGGCCAGTGCGTTCGGCAGCGCGATCGGCTGGAAGAAGTCGCCGCCGGCGTTGCCGTCGAGGTCGACGCCGAGGCGGTGCTGCGCATTGACGGTGCTGGTGATCGTGAGCGCCATGCGGCCGAGCAGGTCGCGCGCCTCGGGCAGGTCGCTGTTCTGGAAGCGCAGCAGTCCCGCCACCGCGCCACCGGCCAGCGTCTCGCCGGCCACGGTGGTGGCCAGGCCGCCGCGCGTGAGCGTCAGGTTGCGCGTGCCGCCGTCGCCGGTCGTGAGCGACGCCTGTGCGGCCGAGTTGCCGAGCACCAGCGCCTGGCTGCCGATGAACACGCTGACCGAGCCGTCGTCGGCTGCCACGGTGGTGGTCTGCACCTGGCCGTTGAGTTGCCGCAGCGCCTCGTCGCGCTGGTCGAGCAGGTCGTTCGGCGCCTGGCCGTTGCCCTGCGAGCGCGCGATCTGTTCGTTGAGCGAGGCGATCCGCGTGGCCAGGCTGTTGATGACCCGCACGGCGTCGCCGAGTTGCGAGTTGACGCCGGCCTGCAGGTCGTCGAGCCGGCCCTGCGCATCCTTGAAGCGCGCGGCCATCTCGTCGGCGCGGGTCAGCACCACGTTGCGCGCGGTGATGTCGCCGGGCGTGCTGGCCACGTCGGACAGTGAGTTCAGCATGTCCGAAACGGA
>SEGN01000138.1 GCA_004211245.1 Variovorax sp. | reverse complement strand
GACGAGGAGACATAGCGTCTCCTGAGGGCGGAATAGCCTTAGAATTTTAAGCGCAACCGGAGAAGGCGGGGTTCTGTCAACCACAGACGCAGGGCCTTCGTTGTTGGCAGACCTTCTGCTGGCCGGGAGGCGTTTTCAACCATCTCCAAGAGGAATCCCAATGAGCAAAGTTCTCGCAGTCATGATCGCCGGCCTGTTCGCAGCTGGTGCCTTCGCCCAGACGAAGCCGAGCGAAGTCGACCCCACGGCGCAAGGCAAGCCGGCCGCCAAGGCTGAAGCCAAGGTTCAAGCCCGTCCGGCCGGCCAGGTCAAGCCAGCGGGTGGCGACCAGGCCAAGGTTGCCGAAGGCAGCGGTGGCGTGACCGCCAGCAAGGCTGTCGACGCTGGTGCAGCCCGTGCGGCCACCCGCGACGAGCGTCGTCGCAACAAGGACGGCAGCCTGAAGCGCCGCAGCACCCAGGGCGGCACCCCCCAGTAATTCGCTCCTGCGAATTGATCAAAACGCCCTTCGGGGCGTTTTTCTTTGGGCGTCCCGCATGAGGTTGTCAACCGCCTCCGCGCCCTTCCGTTGAATGCGGGCCTTTCATACGTTGAGAGGTTTCAGATCGATAACCACAGAGAAATCCTCATGAAAAAACTCCTCGCTGTCCTCGTCACCGGCCTGTTTGCCGCAGGCGCGTTTGCGCAAGCGCCAGCCGCCGTTGTCGTGCCGTCGCATTCGGTTCATTCCGTCAAACACGTGGTGAAGCATCACCCCAAGCACGTCAAGCGCGTCGTGCATCGCCACCATCGCGCGCCGGTGCGCCACAGGATGTAAGCTGTCCGGCCCGCAAGAATGCCCGCTTCGGCGGGCATTTTTCATGGCTCGCTCGAGCCGATCCATTGACCGAAGAAAGTTGCCGATGTTCCAGCGTTTCTGTGCCCTGCTCGTGCTGTGCTTGATGGCTTCCGTGCCCGCCCGGGCGCAGGATGCGCAGATGAACCTGCGGCGCGTGCAGATCGGTGCCGGCATGTACAAGATCGATGCCCAAGTCGCAGCAGCGCCCCGGGAGCGCGAGGTCGGTCTGATGTTCCGCAAGGAGATGCCGCAGCAGGAAGGCATGCTGTTCGTGTTCGAGGAGCCGGCAACGCAGTGCTTCTGGATGAAGAACACGCTCCTGCCGCTCACCGCGGCGTTCGTGGCCGACGATGGCCGCATCGTCAATCTGGTCGACATGCAACCGCAGACCACCGATTCGCATTGCTCGCAGGAGCCGGTACGCTACGTGCTCGAGATGAACCAGGGCTGGTTCGACCGAAAGAACATCAAGAAGGGCGCGATGCTCACCGGCACGCCATTCGCCGCGCGCCGATGAGGACCGGCTCGCACGCAAAAAAGCCGACCCGCAGGTCGGCTTTTTCATGCGCGCCGGGTCAGCGTTGCATCAGCCGAAGTTCTTGGCTGCGAAGTCCCAGTTCACCAGTTTGGCGAGGAACGTCTCGACGAACTTCGGGCGCAGATTGCGGTAGTCGATGTAGTAGGCGTGTTCCCAGACGTCGACCGTCAGAAGGGCGATATCAGCGGTGGTCAGCGGCGTGCCGGCAGCGCCGGTGTTCACGATGTCGACCGAGCCGTCCGGCTTTTTTACCAGCCACGTCCAGCCCGAGCCGAAGTTGCCCACGGCCGACTTGGTGAACGCTTCCTTGAACGCGTCGTAGCTGCCCCACTTGGCCTCGATCGCCTTGGCCAGCGCACCGGTCGGTGTACCACCGCCTTGCGGCTTCATGCAGTTCCAGAAAAAGGTGTGGTTCCAGATCTGCGCCGAATTGTTGTAGATGCCGCCGCTGGACTTCTTGATGATCTCTTCCAGCGTCATGGCCTCGAACTCGGTGCCCTTTTGCAGGTTGTTGAGGTTCACCACATAGGCATTGTGATGCTTGCCATAGTGGTACTCGAGGGTTTCCTTCGAATACTCGGGTGCCAGCGCATCCATGGCGTACGGCAGCGGAGGAAGAACGTGTTCCATTATTTGACTCGCAGGTTGGTTGTGGGATGGGTCATTCTAGAAAGGATTGGAATGCCGCACGTCGGACGCGGACGCTTGCTCAGTGCGTGTCGACCGTCAAGTCAACCGAGCCATCGGCCAGCCGTGCGCGCACCGCATCGCCGGCCGCGAGCTGGCCAACCCGCGTGATGGCCCGGCCTTGCGGGTCGGCCAGCCAGGCATAGCCGCGTTGCAGCACCAATGCCGGGTCCAGCAGTTGCAGGCGCGCCGCCACGCGCTCGAGCCGATCGCGCCGCTGCGCCGTGGAGCGGCCGAGTTGCAGGGGTAGGCTGGTCTCCAGTGCCTGCTGCCCCTGGCCGAGCCGGAAGATTTTCGAGTGCACCGCGAAGTGCAGGCGCCGTGCCTGATGGGCCAGGCCGAGGTGCTGCCGAGCCACCAGGCCCGAAGGTCGGCCGAGACGGCCGGACGCCAGGTCGAGACGCTGCCCCAGCGCATCGAGGCGCGCGCCGAGCGCGTCGTTCAGGCGACCGCCGATCAGGTCGAGCGCCTCCAGCCAGAGCCGCTGCGGCGTGGCGACCAGCTCCGCGGCAGCGGTCGGCGTGGGCGCGCGCAGGTCGGCGCAGAAGTCGGCGATCGTGAAGTCTGTTTCGTGACCCACACCGCTGACCAGCGGCACCGGGCTCTGCGCGATCGTGCGCGCCAGCATTTCGTCGTTGAAAGCCCAAAGGTCTTCGATGGAGCCCCCTCCGCGCACCAGCAGGATCGCATCGGGCACCGGCTGCAGGCGGTAGAGGGCACGCAGTGCGGCCACCAGTTCGGCCGGTGCCTGCGCGCCCTGCACGGCCGCGGGCGCGAGCACGACTTCCACATGCGGTGCGCGACGGCGCAAGGCGGTGACCACGTCGTGCAGCGCTGCCGCACCGAGCGAGGTGACCAGGCCGACGCGCCGCGGCAGGACCGGCAGCGGCCGCTTGCGGGCGTTGTCGAACAGTCCCTCGGCCTCCAGCCTGGCCTTGCGCTGCAGGAACTGCTCGAACAGCGCGCCCTGTCCGGCACGCCGCAGGCTTTCGACCACCAGTTGCAAGTCGCCCCGTGGCTCGTACACCGCCACCCGACCGCGCACCTCGACCTGGTCGCCATCGCGCGGACTGAAGTCGAGCAGGCTGGCGGCGCGCCGGAACATGGCGCAGCGCAGCTGGCCGTTTTGATCCTTCAGCGAAAAGTAGCAATGACCGCTCGAGGCACGCGAGAAGCCCGAAATCTCGCCTTGCACGGTGACCGGGTTGAAACGCGCTTCGAGTGCGTCGGCAACCGCGCGGCACAGCGCGCCGACCGCCCAGACGCGGGTGGCCGATGAAGCGCCTTGCAAAATTTCGTTCATCCCGAAATCCGGTGAGCGCGACCGGCGCGGCTGTTTCGTCCACAGACGCATGCACCAAGCGGGGGCAACCCGAGGCGAGCGCCAAGCAGGCGCGGGTTGCGGTGCAAGTCGTTGATTTGACGGAAGAAAATGCTGCTCAAAATTCAGTCGATTCAGCCAGAACACCGCCCCATGCGGCTTTGGCCGAGTTCACAACGGGGTTAGTCACAAAGTTATCCACAGAATCTGTGGGTCGTGTCTGACAGCACGCGCAATCGGCGCTTCGGTGTCAGGTCGGGGGATAATCGCGCCGCATTTGCAGTTCCACCGGCCGGAGAATCATTTGTTTTCGATCATAGTTGCTGCGGGCTGGCCGATCTGGCCGCTGCTCGTCTGTTCGGTGCTGGCCCTCGCGCTGGTCATCGAGCGTTTCGTGAGCCTGAAAACCGTCCGCGTGCTGCCGCCGAAGCTGCTCGACGAGGCCATCACCGTGTCGCACACCGCCATTCCGGGCCCGGAGGTGGTGACCAAGCTGGAACAGAACTCTGCACTCGGGCAGGTGCTCGCCTCGGGATTCCGCGCGCTCAATGCAAACCCCCGCTGCACCGAGGACGACCTGCGTGCGGCGATGGAAGCCGCCGGTCGCACGGTCGCCCACAAGCTCGAGCGCTGGCTGCCAGCGCTCGCCACGATCGCATCGGCCGCGCCCCTGCTGGGTTTGCTCGGGACGGTCATCGGGATGATCGAGATCTTCGGGTCGCAGTCCCCGTCGAGCGGCGCGGCCGGCACGGGCAACCCGGCCCAACTGGCGCACGGCATTTCGATTGCGCTCTATAACACGGCCTTCGGGCTGATCGTCGCGATCCCGGCGCTGATCTTCTGGCGCTACTTCCGCACGCGGGTCGACGAATACCTGCTGAACCTGGAACTGGCGAGCGAGCGTTTCGCCCGGCACCTCAACGCGCTGCGCAAATGAGCCGGGCCCGCATGCACTTCCGCCACGGCGCGCGCGACGAGCCGGAGATCAACCTCATCCCCTTCATCGACGTGCTGCTGGTGGTGCTCATCTTCCTGATGCTGTCGACCACCTACAGCAAGTTCACGGAAATGCAGCTGCGGCTGCCCGTCGCCGATGCGGACGCTCAGCGCGACTATCCGAAGGAAGTGATCGCGGCCGTCTCGGCCGACGGCCGCTACTCGATCAACAAGACCTTGCTGCCCGATCGCAGCGTCGAAACCGTGGCCGCCGCGCTCGCGGCCGCCGCCGGCGGTGGCAAGGAAACCGTGGTGGTGATCAGCGCCGATGCGAACGCTCCGCACCAGTCGGTGATCACGGTGATGGAAGGCGCACGCCGCGCGGGGCTGATGCAGATCACCTTCGCCACGCAGTCGGCTGCGCAGGCCGGGCGCTGACTTGGCGCTGCAGCAGGCCTGGCTGGGTCGCGGGCCGCTGGCGCGGCTGCTCTGGCCGGTTTCGTTGCTGTACCGCGCGCTCACTGCGCTGCGCCGCCGGCTGTACCGCGCCGGAATCTTCAGGATCGAGCGCGTCGACGTGCCGGTGCTGGTCGTCGGCAACGTGATTGCCGGCGGCGCCGGCAAGACGCCGGTGGTGATCGCCATCGTGCGGCACCTGCAGGCGCGCGGCATGGCGGTCGGGGTGATCTCGCGCGGCTACGGCCGTCGGACCGCCGACTGCCGGGAAGCGACGGCGGATGCGGATGCGCGCGAGGTCGGCGACGAGCCCGCACTGGTCCGTCTGGCCACCGGTGCACCGGTGTTCGTGGCACGTCGCCGCATCGAGGCTGCGCGCGCCCTGCTTGGCCGCTATCCGCAGACGCGCGTGATCGTCAGCGATGACGGCTTGCAGCATCTGGCGCTCGCACGCGATATCGAACTCTGCGTGTTCGATGACCGTGGTACCGGCAACGGGTGGCTGTTGCCGGCCGGCCCGCTGCGCGAGCCATGGCCGCGGCGCTGCGACCTGCTGTTGCACACCGGCGCAAGGCCCGCATTCGATGGCTACCGCGGGCACCGTGCGCTTGCCGACCATGCGCTGCGCAGCGACGGCCAGCGGGTGCCGCTGGATGAACTGGCCCGCCGGCCGGTGCTCGCGCTCGCGGCGATTGCGCGGCCCGAGGCATTCTTCGACATGCTGCGCGCGCGCGGCGTCGTTCCGCAGCGCTGCATCGCGCTGCCCGACCACTTCGACTTCGACGGCTGGCAGCGGCCTGCCGACTCGCATCTGACCCTGGTCTGCACCGAAAAAGACGCGGTCAAGCTGTGGCGCATCGCCCCCGACGCGCTGGCCGTTGCGCTGGTGTTCACGCCCGAACCCGGCTTCTTCGATGCGCTGGACGCAAAGCTATCATCGGTCGATGGACACCAAGCTGCTTGAACTGCTGGTCTGCCCCGTGACCAAAGGGCCGCTGACCTGGAATGCCGAGAAGAAGGAGCTCGTCTCCCGCACCGCGCGCCTCGCCTATCCGGTGCGCGACGGCATTCCGGTGCTGCTCGAAAACGAGGCTCGCGCACTCTCCGACGAAGAGCTCGGACTTTGAGTTTCATCGTCCTGATACCCGCGCGGCTGGCGTCGACGCGGCTGCCCGACAAACCGCTGGCCGATCTGTGCGGCGTTCCGATGGTGGTGCGCGTGGCACGGCGCGCGATGTTGTCCGGTGCGTCCACGGTGGTGGTGGCGGGCGACGACGCGCGCATCGTCGATGCCTGCAAGGCGTACCACGTCGACGCACTGTTGACCCGTACCGACCACGTGAGCGGCAGCGACCGGCTCGCCGAAGCCTGCACGCTGCTCGACCTGGCCGACGAAAGCATCGTGGTCAATGTGCAGGGCGACGAGCCCCTGATCGATCCGTCGCTGATCGACGCGGTGGCGGCCACGCTGACAAACCACCCCGACGCCTCGATGAGCACCGCCGTGCACGCGATCGATTCGGCCGAGGACTTCGTCAACCCCAACGTGGTGAAAGCCGTCCTCGACGCGCGCGGCCATGCGCTCTACTTCAGCCGCGCACCGATCCCATGGTGGCGCGACGGTTTCGCAAGCCAGGGCATGGGCGTGCTGCCCTCGCCCGCTCCCTTGCGCCACATCGGCATCTACGGCTACCGCGCCGGCTTCGTGCGGCAGTTTCCGCTGTTGCCGCCGGCCCCGGTGGAGTCGATCGAAGCGTTGGAGCAGTTGCGTGCGATGTGGCACGGCCACCGCATCGCCGTGCACGTGAGCGAGCATGCCCCGGGGCCAGGGGTCGACACCCCGGAAGACCTGGCGCGCGTGCGCCAGCGCATCGCAGAAATGGCGTCGGAAGGCCCTGTTTCCGCCTGAGCCGGGGCGAATGCCCATGCTATCCTCGAAGCAGCTTCGTGCTGTCCTGCCCCCGCTGCACGGATGGCGCGTGAAGAATTCAAAGAACCTTCCGAGGACACCATGAGACTGATTTTGTTGGGAGCCCCCGGGGCAGGCAAAGGCACGCAAGCCACTTTCCTGTGCAGGAAGTACGGCATCCCGCAGATCTCGACCGGCGACATGCTGCGCGCCGCCGTCAAGGCCGGCACGCCACTGGGCCTGCAAGCCAAGGCCGTCATGGAATCGGGCGCTCTGGTGAGCGACGACCTGATCATCAATCTCGTGAAGGAACGCCTCGCGCTGCCCGACTGCGCCAACGGTTTCCTGTTCGATGGCTTCCCGCGCACCATTCCCCAGGCAGACGCCATGAAGGCTGCCGGCGTGAAGCTCGATTACGTGCTGGAGATCGACGTGCCGTTCAGCGACATCATCGAACGCATGAGCGGTCGCCGCTCGCACCCGGCCTCGGGCCGCACCTACCACGTCAAGTTCAATCCGCCGAAAGTCGAAGGTATCGACGATGTGACCGGCGAGCCCCTGATCCAGCGCGACGACGACAAGGAAGAAACGGTCCGCAAGCGCCTCGAGGTGTACAGCCAGCAGACGCGTCCGCTGGTCGACTACTACGCCAATTGGGCCAAGGCCGACCCGGCTGCCGCGCCGAAGTACCGCGCCATCGCGGGCGTCGGCAGCGT
>SEGN01000563.1 GCA_004211245.1 Variovorax sp. | reverse complement strand
CAGGCCGGCGATGAGGGATTTGGCGAGATGCATGGGGTGCTCCTTGTCGAGAAAGAAAGGAATGTGCCGGCACGAAACGACATGTTCGTGACACATGCGCCAAGCAAAATCGGGGCCCGCTCGGTCAAGTTGTCTATTGTTTTTTGTAAATTGTAGACAATCCAGGGTGAGGCGCTTAGGATTCGGCATGGCCCCCAGGATCTCCAGCAACCCCGCCATTGCGCAACTCCAGTCGCTTTCGCTCGCCAATCTGGTGCAGGCCGAAATCGAACGCATGATCCTGGACGGCGTGCTCCCCTCCGGTGCCAAGCTGACCGAGGCCACGCTGGCCGAGCAGATCGGCGTGTCGCGTGGCCCCGTGCGCGAGGCGTTCCGCATGCTCGAGGAAGCCGGGCTGGTTCGCACCGAAAAAAACCGTGGCGTGTTCGTGCGGCACGTGCCGATCGAGGAAGCCCTGGAGATCTTCGAGGTGCGCGCCGTGATGGACCTCTACGTCGGGCGCAAGCTGGCCAAGGGGCTGAGCACCGCGGAGGTTCGCGAACTGCGCCAGCTGGCCGACGCGATGGACCAGGCCGTCAAGGGCGACAACGCCAACGACTACCACCGGTTCAACCTGCAGTTTCACGACCGGCTGCTCGAACTCGCCGGCAACGCCAAGCTCACGGCCACCTACCGAAAGCTGGTGAACCTGGCCGAACGGGCCGGCGCCGACGACGAACTCGTCACGGCGGCACTGCTGCACGACCTCGGCCACCTTCTGAACGACCAGGGCGAATCGCCCACCTTGCGCGGCGTCGACGACGTGCACCAGTACTTCGCCCTGCCCTTCCTTCGCCACGTTTTCAGCGATCGCGTGCTCGACGCCATCAAGTGGCATGTGGACGCCAAGCGCTATCTGTGCGCGACGCGCCCCGACTACTGGCGCGGCCTCTCGGCCGACTCGAAGCGCAGCCTCGAACTGCAGGGCGGCGTCTTCGCGGCAGACGCTGCCGACCGATTCATCGTGCAGCCCCATGCCACCGAGGCCGTGCAGTTGCGCCTGTGGGACGACCAGGCCAAGTCGGCCGGTCTCGCGACGCCGCCGCTGTCGCACTACCTGGCGCGCGCACGACGCTGCATGCTGACGGCCGCGTGACGCTGACCGGTCCGATCGTCCTGGCGGTGCTGTTCGGCGCGCTGCTGCACGCGGGCTGGAACGCACTGATCAAGTCGGGCCGCGACAAGCAGCTCGACACCGCGCTGATCCACAGCCTGGGCTTCTTCGTCGCTCTGCCGGTGCTGTTGTGGGTCGGACTGCCGGCGGCGGCCGCGTGGCCCTACATCCTGACCTCGACCGCGATCCACCTCGGCTACTACATCGCCCTGGCCGGCGCCTACCGCCATGGCGATCTCGGCCTCACCTATCCGGTCATGCGTGGCAGTGCGCCATTGCTGGTGGCGGTGGGCAGCGTGGCCTTCATCGGCGAGACGTTGTCCGCCACCGCCTGGCTCGGCGTGGCGGTGGTCTGCGCCGGCGTGCTCACGCTCGGCCTGTCGCGCTTGTCGCTGCACGCGGGCGACGAGGCGCAGCGGCGCCGCGCACTGCGCTTCGCGCTCGGCAATGCGGCCATCATTGCGCTCTACACCGTGGTCGACGGCCTGGGCGTGCGTGCCTCGGGCAACGCGCTCGCCTACGTGGCGGCGCTGTTCCTCTTCGACGGCATTCCCTACCTTCTGCTGGTGCTGTGGCAACGCGGCCCCGATCAGCGCGGTGCGGCGCTGCACTACATGGCCGGGCGCTGGCAGATCGCCGCAATCGGCACCCTCGCCTCGCTCGGCAGCTACGCCATCGCACTCTGGGCCATGACGCGCGCGCCGGTGGCGCTGGTCGCCGCCCTGCGCGAGACATCGGTGCTGTTCGCCGCGGTCATCGGCACGGTGCTGCTGCGCGAGCCGTTCGGCTGGCAGCGCGCGCTCGGCACGCTCGTCGTGGTGGCGGGCGTGGTCGCGCTGCGCTTCGGCTAGGCGGCTCGCACGCAGTCCGCGTAGTAGCGCTTCCTGCCCGTCTCGTCGACCCGCGCGACCAGACCATGGATATCGGTCTCGAAGCCGGGGCACTCGGTGTTGAACTCGCGTGCGAACCTCAGGTAGTCCACGATCTTCTTGTTGAACACTTCACCCGGGATCAACAACGGGATGCCCGGCGGATACGGCGTGATCAGGCTCGTTGTGATGCGGCCTTCGAGTTCGTCGATTTCCACGCGCTCGGTCTT
>SEGN01000137.1 GCA_004211245.1 Variovorax sp. | reverse complement strand
GCTCTCGCAAACGCGCTTGCGAGCGAGCCCGGATCCTCGACACGGATGCCGTCGCACCCCATGGCTTCGGCAATTCTCGCGTGATCGAAGCGCGCGAACTCGGTTCCGAAACTTCCGCGCAAGTGCATCGACCAGCCCAGCGCATGGTTGTTGAACACCAGAACGATGATCCGGATGTTCTCCTCCAGCGCAGTCATCAGGCCGCTCATCGTCATTGCAAATCCGCCATCTCCACAGACTGCGACCACGACACGTTCTGGGTGGACCAGCTTGGCAGCCATTGCGGCGGGGATCGCGAATCCCATGGGGCCGGCACCCGCGGCCTGCAGGAAGCCGCCTGCTCGACGGGTCTGGTAGTAGTGGGTCATGAAAATGCGGTTTTCACCCGCATCGCATGTGACGATCGCATCCTCCGGGAGCGCCTTCTGCAGTTCGGCAATGATGCGCTGGGGGAGCACAGGTGAAGCGTCACTCAGGCACTGGGGCGCATTGAAATAGCCGTGCAGGCTGCGAAGCTGCCCGACGCGCTCGACTCCCTCGCCTGGCTCGCCTTTCAGTGCCGCCCGGAGTTGCTCAAGCACCGTTCCTGCGTGCCCGATCAGGACCTGGTCCGCCGGAAACACCCAGGCCGCGTTCTTTGGCTCCACATCGATCTGTACAAACACCTGGCGGCTGGGATCAAGCAGGGAGGGCGTCTCCCTCGCCGTGTCGGACACGCCAAGCTTGGAGCCGACAACGAGCACGAGATCGGCTTGCGCGACGCAGGCGTTGGCCGCAGGTGTGCCGAAAGTGCCGAAAACACCGAGGGCAAGAGGATGTGTTTCGGCGAAGCATCCTTTTCCGGAAGCCGTCGTGACCACGGGAATGCCCGCGGCAACCGCGAAGCGTTCGAGCTCGGCATAGGCGTTCGCGATGCGCACGCCGTTGCCGGCCACGAGGACGGGGCGCTTGGCAGTCGCGAGAAGCTCGACTGCACGCTCCAGATCGGCCTCCGGCGCCCCGGCAGGACAGCCTCCCAAATAGTTGCCGGTCGCATAGAGCCGCGGCTGTCCATCGGGACGAAGCACACCCTGGAGCGCACTCAGGCTGAACAGCACCGCAACCGGTCCGCGCTGCCCCGCCAGGCTGTGCTTGATTGCCAGTTGGGTGGCCTGGACCGCGGACGCAGGCGTGAGCGCCTGCATGACCTGTTTGGTGATGCCGCGGAAAGCGGACCTCGCATCCCAGCTTCCGTAGTCCCCGGTGGCGGACTGGTAGGGTGCATGGAGCGGGTACTCCGGGGTGTCCGAGAGATCGGCAAGGATGAGCATCGGCGAACTGGAAAGGTAAGCCTCCAGCGTGCCGATCATTCCGTTGCCCATGACCCAGGGGCCCTGCCCCAGCATGACGCCCGGTCGACCTGTCAGGCGCCCATAGACCTCGGCCATCACGCCGGCGAGCGACTCATGCCGAACCAACACGGTCCGGATTTTTTCGGTACGGCGCGACAGGCCGCTCCAGATCAGGCCCGCATGTCCACCCGCGATTCCGAAGACCAGTTCAATGCCGGCCTGCTCCAGGACAAGGCCGACGAGGTCGGCGGGGGACGCTGGCGCATCGGCCAGTGGCTGGACGTTCATCGCGGCTCCTATTGCTTTTCGATGCCGGCGGCCTTGGCAACATTCGCATAGCGCAAGGTGTCGCGCGCGAGCATCGCCGCGAACTGCTCGGGCGTGTTGGAGATCGGCTCGACCCCGATGTCCAGGAATTTCTGCTGGACGTCAGGCTGGGCAACCGCGGCTGCAATGGCGCCGTGCAGGCGTCGCACGATCGGATCCGGTGTGCCGGCCGGCACCAGAATGCCCGTCCAGCCACTGACTTCGAAGTCCTTGAATCCGAGCTCTGCAAAAGTCGGGACCGTGGGAAGCACTGGTGAACGAGCGGGGCTCATGACCGCGAGTGGCTTCAGCTTCTCGGCCTTGATGTTGGCCATCGATGCGCCGATCGTGTCGGGCATGACGGTCACGCGATCGCCCAGCACATCGATCGAGGCCTCGACGACGCCCTTGTAGTTGACGCCGACCAACGCCGTGCCGGTCTGGGCCTTGAACATCTCCATCGAGAGTTGAAGCATGCTCGAGCCCGAACCGTAGCTGAGCTTGCCCGGTTCCTTCTTCGCAAGCTTCACGAGGTCGGCAACGCTTGCGACAGGGGAATTCGCAGAAACGAGCAGGACAATCGGTGCACTGCCGATCAACGAGACCGGGGTGAAATCCTTCACCGGATCGTAGGGCAGCGACTTGCTGACGGCTGGCGCCACCACCAGCGGTGCGCCGGTGCCGAGCACCAGCGTGTAGCCATCGGGCTTGCTGCGCGCAGCCACCTGCATGCCAAGACCGCCACCCGCGCCGGCGCGGTTCTCGACCACCACGGGTTGTCCCAGCGACGCTTCGAGTTTCTGCGCGATGACCCGGCCCGTGATGTCGGACACCCCCCCCGGGGTGTAGGTGATGATCAGGCGCAGGGGCCGCGCAGGATAGGTTTCCGAGGTCTGAGCCAGGGCCTGGAGCTGGGACAAGCCGGCCAGGGCAAGCGTTGCAACGCACAAGATTCTTCTTTTCATTCGGGGTCTCCGGTCGTTAAGGTGTGTCAGGCGCTTCGCAGAATCACGCTGCCCCGGTGCCCGCCCGTCTCCAGGAGATGGTGGGCCCGCCCTGCGTCGCCAAGGGCCACCGTCTCGTGGATGTGAGGCGAGAAAACGCCCGCGGCGAGCGCGGCAAAGACGCGGCCTGCAGCGGCTACGTAGTCGTCGCGCGCCTCGATGTAATGCGACACGGTTGGACGCGTCACGAAGACGGATCCGCGCTCCCGCAATTTGGCCGGGGGTATGGGGTCGATATCCCCGGATGCCCACCCGAAGGTGACAAGCAGGCCGAACCTCGCAAGGCTTGCAAAGGACGCATCGATCGTGGCCCGGCCGATCGAGTCATACACCACCGACGCCCCCTTGCCGCCCGACACATCCCGTACCGCATCGGCCACGTCGTCCTGCCCCAGCACGGCGACGCGCTGGCAGCCAAGAGAATGGGCATAGGCGGCTTTGTCAGGCTTGCTGGTCGTGCCCACGACCGACACGCCCAGGCTGCGCAGCCATGGGATCGCAATCGAGCCGACCCCCCCTGCCGCACCGTGAAACAGAACGGTGTCGTCCTGTGTCAGTGGCCGCAGCTTGTGGATCAGGTAGTCGGCCGTCAGCGCCTTGAAGAAGATGGCTGCCGCATCGTCGTCCGAGAGGCTGGGAGGGGTCGCGATGATCCGGTCTGCGCGCACATTGCGGATGTCGCAGTACGCGCCGGCCGCGCCCCCTGCATAGACAACGCGGTCGCCCACCGCAACACCGTTCACGCCGGCGCCGACGGCAACGACCCGGCCTGCAGCCTCGAGACCAACGGGTGCTGGTGGTGTTCCGCCCAGCTCCCCGCGTCGCAGCAGCACGTCGATGAAATTGACGCCCACTGCAGCCTGCCGGACCTGCACTTCTCCTTCGGCCGGCGGCGGGACGTCGCGGTCTCGCAGAACGAGTTCTTCCGGGCCGCCAAAGCGGCCTACAACGATTTCTTTCATGGCATTCCTTGTGCGATCGCAGGCAACTCACCTGCCGAGCCCGAACGGGGGCGACGCGTTCTATTCCGGCTTGAAGCCGATGCGCTGCACGACTTCTCCCCACTTGCGGATGTCGTCCCGGGTGCGTGCAGCAAACTGCGCGGGCGTTCCGCCCACCGGCTCGAGCCCCGACTTGCGCAGTGCTTCTGCAGTTTCCGGTGTCTTCAGGGTTTGGTTGAGAGCCTCGTTCAGGCGGCTGACCACTTCGGTCGGCGTGTTTGCCGGTGCGTAGATTCCGACCCAGTTGCCAGCCTCGAAGTTCGGGATGCCCGACTCTGCAACGGTGGGAATCTCGGGCGCTTCCGCATACCGCTTCACGCTGGTGACGGCGATGGCTCGCAGCTTGCCTGCCTTCACTTGCGGCAACGAAGAGGCCACGTTGTCGAACATCACCTGAACCTGGCCGCCCATCAGGTCGGTGAGCGCGGGGGCGCTGCCCTTGTAGGGCACATGCAGCATGTCTGTTCCTGTGACCATCTTGAAGTACTCGACGGTCAGGTGGTTGCCTCCGCCCGTCCCGGTGGATGCATAGGAAATTCTTGACCCGTCCCGCTTCAGCCAGGCCACGAGTTCCGGCACCGTCTTGACCGGCGCCGACGGTGTGACGACCACAAGCAGCGGCGTCTGGGCAATTTCGATGACGGGAGCGAACCCCTTGACCGCATCGTAGGGAAGCTTCGAGAAGGTGTTGGGATTCGTGCCATGCGTCGCATTGGTGCCCATCAGGATGGTGTATCCATCAGCAGGTGCCTGCGCCACGAAGGCCGTGCCGATGGACCCGCCCGCACCCGCCTTGTTGTCGATGATGACCGGCTGGCCAAGAATCTCGCTCATGCGTTTCGCCACCACCCGCGCCGCAATGTCCGTCACCCCACCCGGTGGGTATGGCACGACCAGCTTGACCGGATTGGTCGGCCATGCCTGAGCCAGTCCCACCGTCGGGATTCCGGCCGCCATCGCCGCGAGCGCGGCCGCGACCATTGCCAGTCTGCGTGTCGTCATGTGGGTTGTCTCCTGGTGGATCTCAGTGGGCGAACATTTCGGCTTCGGCGGCGGCTTCTCCGCCGGCGAGCACCTCAAACGCGGTGATCGGCGGAAATGCCTCCTTCGCAACGTGTGCATCGATGACATAAGGCACCCCACTCGCCAGCGCTTCCTTCATGGCCTGCGCGAGTTCGTCAGCGGTCCGCACCACGCGTCCCGCGCAACCGCACGCGACGGCGATGGCCGCGTGGTCGATCGGTCCCAGCGTGCAGACCTCGGTGTGTGAGCCGAACCGCGAAGTCTCTGCATCCCTCTGGAATCCCAGTACGCCGTTGTTCAGCACCACGACGATCACGGGGAGGTTGTGGCGACGGGCCGTTTCAAGCTCCGACCAGCAATGTGCAAATCCGCCATCACCGACCAGTGCGATCACTTGTCGGTCAGGCTGTGCGAGCTTGGCCCCGATGGCCAGCGGCAAGCCCCACCCCAGTCCGCCGATGCCCCGCGGTGTCAGGAAACGCTGCCCGGCCCGATGCGAAGTTGCGAACTGCGATACCCAGAGCGACGAATAGCTCGCATCCGCACACCAGATGGCATCGGATGTCAGGAGTGCATCGATGTCGCGCACCAGTTGTTCGGGGCGCATGGGGCCATTCGCCCTGCCCAGCGTCTCCGACAGCTCGCCCTGATGCGCGTGCCGAGCCTGCGCAATCATCGAACGGTGGGCGGCCGCCCCGGCATGCGGGAAGGCAACCTGCTTGGACGCCGACACCTCCACCAGTGCATCCAGCGTGCTGCGGGCATCACCCATCAGCCGCACGCAGGGATAGTTGCGTCCGATCTCGTCCGGGTCCACGTCGATCTGGATGAACGTCGCCTCCGGATTGAACAGGGTCCACGACGCAGTGCCGTTCTCATTGGTGCGGTTGCCCACGAACATCACCACGTCTGCGCTTTCGACATACTCGCGCAGAAACTTGGTCGGGCTGCGGGATCCCATGACATAGCCGACAACACCGACGGAGAGTGGATGCCTTTCGTCGATGGCACCCTTGCCCATGTTGGTAGTGGCAACAGGGACCTGCCACAGGTGCTGCAACCGTGCAAGCGATTCGCATGCGCCGGACAGATGCACGCCGCCGCCGGCCACGATGAGAGGACGTCGCGCCCCGGCCATCGCCCGCACGGCCTGCTCGAGCATGGCGTGCTCGGGCACGAAGCGGTCCACCGGATAGCGGCCAAATTCAGGCGTCACGGTGGCCGGCGGATAAGCCTCGACGACATCTTCCATGATCACATCGAACGGAACGATCAGTACGGCCGGACCCGGCCTGCCAGTCGTCGCCGCACGGATGGCGCGCCGGGTGTACTCGCCCGCGCGTTCAGCCAGCGTGATGCGCCGGACCCACTTCGCACACGGCTTGAACATCTGCTCGTGATCGAGCTCCTGGAAAGCATTGCGGTCCGTGTTGCTTCGCGCCACGTCCTGCACGATCGCCACCACCGGAACAGATGCGCGCAACGCCTCGCTGAGGCCGGCGACGATCAGGGCCGCGGCCGGTCCGTTCTGCGCAGCCATGACACCCACCCGCCCGCTCGCTCGGGCATACCCGTCGGCCATTGCGGCGCCCGCATTCTCGGTTCGGTATCCGATCTGGCGAACGCCCTCCTTCTCCGCACACAAGAACAGCGCGATCGGACAGCTCTGACCAAAAATGGAAGTGACGCCCGCCGCCTTCAGCGTGCGAACGATCGCGGAAGCGGCGCTGGAATCGCTGAGGTGCTGACGTGACAGCGTGCTCTTGGCCGCAGCCTTGCGTGTACTCATGGTGTCTCCTGTTGCGCCCGATTCTGGTCACGCCATGTCTATACTGCAATTTGATTTATCTCATACATCTATTGGATCGCCTTATGGATGTCAGTTTCCGGCAGATCAAGGCTTTCATTGAAGTAAGCCGACTTGGCAGCTTTTCCAAAGCTGCGAATGCCGTCCACGTCTCGCAGCCTGCGCTTTCCTTGATGATCCAGAAGATGGAGAGTCAGCTTGGAACGCAACTCTTCGAGCGGACCTCGCGGCATGTGGCGCTGACAACCGCGGGTCGCGAACTGCTACCCGGCGTGCAGCGCCTACTGGGAGAGCTCGAGCACACGTTCAGCACGCTCAAGGAATCCACCTCGCCGGTCGGAGGGATCGTGGCGGTGGCGAGCATTCCCTCGGTCAGTGCGTCGATCCTGCCGTACGTCATTGCTGAGTTCGAGAAGGAGCGGCCTCGCGTGCAGGTGGTATTGCACGACGCAATGACCGAAAGCCGCCGGATGCTCCAGATGTTGCGGGCCGGCGAGTTTGACTTTGCAGTGGGCACGCCCAGCGAACAGGATGCCGATCTCGAGTTCACGCCCTGGTTCGAGGACGAGTATTTCGCCGTGATCCCTCTTCGCCATCGCCTTGCGAAGCGCCGCTCGGTGAAGTGGATCGAACTGGCCAACGAGCAGATCATCGCAACCAGCTACAACAGCCAGGTTCGGAAGATGATGGACACGGCATTCGCGGGGCACGGCATATCCGTGCGCCCGAGGGCCGAAGTCAGCCTGATCGCCACGGCGATGGGCATGGTGGAAGCCGGGCTGGGGATCGCGATTCTCCCGGGTACCGCCCTGCGAAACCTTCGACCCGAGCGCGTCAGTGTCATCCGGCTGGTTCAGCCGACCGTCACCCGCCGCCTCGGATTCGTGTCGCGGTCCCAGTTGTCGCTCCAGCCGCTCGCGCGAGAACTCATCGCCTTCTGCCTCAAGGCTGATGTGCC
>SEGN01000562.1 GCA_004211245.1 Variovorax sp. | reverse complement strand
TTGCCCACCAGCGTGTCGCCCGGCTGCACTTCGGCGCCGACATAAATGATGCCGGATTCGTCGAGGCGATTGAGCTGCTGCTCGGCCAGGTTCGGGATGTCTCGCGTGATTTCCTCGGCGCCCAGCTTGGTGTCGCGGGCCATCACCACCAGTTCCTCGATGTGGATCGAGGTGTAGCGGTCTTCGGCCACGACGCGTTCGGAGATCAGGATCGAGTCTTCGAAGTTGTAGCCGTTCCACGGCATGAACGCGATCAGCATGTTCTGGCCGAGGGCCAGTTCGCCCAGGTCGGTCGACGCACCGTCGGCCACCACGTCGCCCTTGGCGATCTTGTCGCCGCGCTTGACGATCGGACGCTGGTGGATGTTGGTGTTCTGGTTCGAACGCTGGTACTTGATCAGGTTGTAGATGTCCACACCGACTTCGCCAGCGGTCGCTTCGGCGTCATTCACGCGCACCACGATGCGGGTGGCATCGACATAGTCGACGATGCCGCCGCGCGTGGCCGTGACCACCGTGCCGGAGTCGACCGCGGAGACGCGCTCGATGCCGGTGCCGACGAACGGCTTCTCGGGGCGCAGCACCGGAACGGCCTGGCGCTGCATGTTGGCGCCCATCAGCGCGCGGTTCGCATCGTCGTGCTCCAGGAACGGCACGAGCGAGGCGGCGACCGACACGATCTGCGCGGGCGACACGTCCATGTACTGAACGCGCTCGGCGCCCACCAGGATCGATTCGCCGGTTTCACGCGCCGAGACCAGGTCGCCGGTCAGCTTGCCGTCCTTGTCCAGGGCCGCATTGGCCTGGGCGATGACGTACTTGCCTTCCTCGATGGCCGACAGGTAGTCGATGTCCATCGTGACCTTGCCATCGACCACACGGCGGTACGGCGTCTCGATGAAGCCGTATTCGTTCAGGCGGGCGTACAGGGCCAGCGAATTGATCAGGCCGATGTTCGGGCCTTCGGGCGTTTCGATCGGGCAGACGCGGCCGTAATGGGTCACGTGCACGTCGCGCACCTCGAAGCCGGCGCGTTCGCGCGTCAGACCGCCCGGGCCAAGGGCCGACACGCGGCGCTTGTGGGTGATCTCGGACAGCGGATTCGTCTGGTCCATGAACTGCGACAGCTGCGATGCACCGAAGAACTCCTTCAGCGCAGCCGAGATCGGCTTGCTGTTGATCAGGTCGTGCGGCATCAGCGGCTCTTGCTCCGCTTGACCCAGACGTTCCTTCACGGCCTTCTCGATGCGGGCCAGGCCGGTGCGGTACTGGTTTTCGGCCAGTTCGCCGACGCAACGCACGCGGCGATTGCCGAGGTGGTCGATGTCGTCGACTTCGCCATTGCCGTTGCGCAGGTCCACCAGGATCTTGACCACGGCCAGGATGTCCTCGTTGGTCAGCACCATCGGGCCGGTCGATTCGTCGCGGCCGACCTTGGCATTGAACTTCATGCGGCCGACGCGCGACAGGTCGTACGTGTCCGGGTTGTAGAACAGGCGCTGGAACAGGGCCTGCACGGCGTCTTCCGTCGGCGGCTCGCCGGGGCGCATCATGCGGTAGATGGCCACG
>SEGN01000561.1 GCA_004211245.1 Variovorax sp. | reverse complement strand
GCCACCACGTCCGCGCCCAGCTTGTTCACGGCCTCCACGATGCGGTGGATGTAGCCGCCCTTGATGGTCGGCCCCACATGGATGTCGCTGAGCTGCGCGATCGTGAAGCCCTGCAGCGCGGCCGGCAGCCCTGCAATGGGCACGTCGACCCGCCTCACACGCGCCGTGCGCCGCGCATTCACGAATCCGATGAGGGAGGTGCCCGTGGCCAGCAACGGCACGCCAGCAGCGCTCCAGGCAGTCACCTGAGGCCAATCGACGGCCAGACCGGCAAGGCCTGCCGTCGCCCACGCCAGCATCAACGCCACGTCGCGCACCAGCGTGAGCACGAACATGGACGAAAACCACCCCATGCTGAGCAGGCCGATCCACTTCCAGCTGTCGGCCACCGGCTTCGACGCCGAGCGCAAACCGATGAAGGGCAGCGGCATCGTGACGACCGACACCGCCAGCAACAGCAGCACCACCGGCCAGCCCGGCGTGAGTGTGGCGAGTGCCGGCAACAGCCGCATTCCGATGTAGAGGTGCAGCAGCGTGGTGAGCAGGGTCAGGGGGCGGAGCGGCATCGGGGCATTGCGAGACGGGCGAGCCCGGGGCGATGCAGATGCAAGGCGCGTGCCCCGCGTTCAAGGGCCTGCGGAATCGGAACGCTCCGGTCCGCCCGAACCGATGCGCCCGGCGCTATTTGGCAGCCGGCGCCTGCGCCATGGTGTGCGCCGGCTGGGCCAGCGCCGCGTAGTCGACGTTGGACGGGAAGACGAACTGCGCCCGGGCGGCATACCCGCCGATCACCGTCACCTGCTGCACCACCGAGAGGCCGCCGGCCACGGCCTCCACCTCGTACGCGCCGGGCTCCAGCCGCGCCAGCATGGTCGGGCCGGTGGCCCAGGTCTGCATCACCGCATCACCGTTGTACCGGTCCCGCACCTTGACCTGCACCGGAACCGGGAACGCACCCGCCTGGCCACGGTTCACCGTGAAATCGAGCCGGGTCGACCAGCGCGGCGCCACCATCTGCAGAAATGCGGCTTCTTCCCGGGTGGCGCCTCCGCACATGTACTCGATGCCTTCCGCCATCTGGATCGGCGGACTGGTGGCCGCCTGCGCACCGGATGCGAGGCTGGTCAGCAAGGTGGCGCCACAGCAGAGCACTGCGGCGACGTTGGAGCGGATGGGCAAGGTGCGAAGGGTCATCTGTGAAAAGTCCTTTTGGCCATCCCAAGCAAGACTCGGGCGCGGTCGCAATGTGCCCGATTGCGCCGCGCGCGCCTACCCGGTGCGACCCTGCCCTGTACCGGCCTGCTATAGCCAGCCGGCCTTGCGGAAGCGGTAGTAGAGGTAGCTGCAGGTGGTCACGATGAGGCCCAACGCCGCCAGGTAGCCATAGCGCCATTTGAGCTCGGGCATCACCTCGAAATTCATGCCCCAGATGCCGGCGAAAGCCGTGCACACCGCGAAGATCGCTGCCCAGGAGGCCAGCCGTTTGGTCACCTCGCCGTCCTCGATCGTCACCATCGACAGGTTCACGTGGATGGCCGTGCTGATCGTGTCGCGCATCGACTCGATCGA
>SEGN01000560.1 GCA_004211245.1 Variovorax sp. | reverse complement strand
CCGGTGCGCATCGCGCGCAGCGCCTCCACGCTCGCGAAGCTGCCCTGCTGCCACTTGGCCGAGTCGATCGACGGGAAATCCCGCTCGCCCGGCGCCGCCGGCGTTTCGCTCGAGGCCTTCGCATGGCCCTCCGGCGTGATGGGATAGCTCGGGCTTGCGCAGCCCGCGAGCAGCGTGGCGGTGGCGGCGGCCAGCGCCAGGCATGTCATCGTCTTGTTCATGTTGGAAACTCCCCTGTTGTTCTTGTTGTTCAGTTGAACACCCACTCGACACCGGCCGTCACCGCAGCACCAGCGCGGCTCAGGCCCACGCCGCCCGTCAGGCTCCAGGCGTTGTTCTCGGCGGTGCGGCGGAAGCTCACGCCCACGGCGCTCTCGCCCTTGAACACGGCACCGCCGATGCGCATCACGGTCTTGCCCGGCACGTAGCTGCCAGGCATCTGCACCGCCATGGCCGCGGCCACACCGGCATAGGCGTTCTTCGCAACGCCGCGAAGGTCATTGCTCAGCGCATTGACACGGGCGTCGGTGTAGGCGTTGTTCGCGGCGGACGCGCTGTTCAACTGGTTCACGTTGACCGCGTCCGTGCCCTTGACCCCCGGCGCGACGTTGGTGATCGTCTTGCCGCCGGCGTCGATCCCGTTGCTGGTGATGCGGGTGCTGCCCACCGTCACGCTGTTGAAGTTCGGGTTGTCGTTCACCGCGAACGTCGTGTTCGCGCCGTTCTGCGTGAGCACCATGTTGTTGCCCGCCGTGTAGGTGGCCGTACCACCCGAGGCCACCTGGGCCACGCTGGTGCCGATGGCCACGCCGGTGCCCGTGGCCGCCGTCGTCACGTTGATGCCGGCCCCGGCCACCGCGCTGATGGTCTCGATCGCCAGGTTGGTCGCATACAGCTGGCTGCCGTTGACCGCATCGGTGCTGGTCGCGCTCAGCCGACCGGCCGCCACGTTCTGGATCTGGCGCTCGGCGCCCGCGCTGCCCACGCTCACCACGCCCGTCGGGTTGGACCCGGCGAAGGTGTACTCCGTCCCGCGGATCGTGGTGCCGGTCTTCGGCGTCGCCGCCGTGGTGGTGGCGCCGTTGCCCAGCGCGACGCTGTTGGCCGTGCTGGCCGTGGCGCCGGTGCCCATCGCCACCGCGTTGGCAGCGGACGCCGAGGCGTTGATGCCCGACGCGATGGCGCCGACCGCAGTCGCGCCGTTGTTGTCGTAGTTGCCGTCGGTCTTGGTGCCGCCGTTCACGCTGTAGAAGTGCGAGCTCGCGTTGTTGACGATGTTCACGATCTGCCCGCCGACCGCGTTGACCTGGCTGGCGACCGAATACAGCTGACTGCCGTTGACGGCATCGGTGCTGGTGGCATTGATGGCCCCTGGCGCCACGTTCACGATCTGGCGTTCAGCACCCACTAGGTGACGTTGGGGCCGGCCGAATAGGTGACCGTGCCGTTCGGGTTCAGTGTCGCGACCACGCTCGGGATGGTGGCGCTGTTCACCTGCACACTGGCCTTGTCCGCGCTGTTGTTGCCGAGCACGACGTTGTTGGCGTTCGTCACCGTAACGTTGTTGCCCACGACGAAAGCGTTGTCGGCGCTGACTGTATTGGTGTTGCCAACCGCATACGAGCCGTTGCCATTGACCGTGTTCGGATCGCCGAACGCGCCCGAATTGTTGCCGTTGACGATATTGCCGGTGCCAATGCTGATCGACTGCGCCCCATTCGCCTGCGCACCATTGCCGATGGCGATGGCGTTGACCTTGCTGGCCTTGGCATTGCTTCCGATGGACACGGTGTCGTCAGCCAGCACGCCCCCGCCGGCGCCGGAGCCCAGCGCCACATTGCGGCTGCCGCTCACGCCCATGCCCGCCGCGGTGCCCATCGCGAGGTTGTCGTCACCGGTCACGGCCTGACCGGTGTTACTACCGATCGCGGTGTTGGCGTTGCCAGTCGTGCGCAGGCCGGCCGCGTTGCCGGCACTGACGTTGGCGCTGCCCGTCAGGCTGCTGCCCGCGCCACCCGAGCCCATCGCGAGGTTGTGGTCGCCATCCACATCGTTGCCCACGTTGCTGCCGAAGGCCGTGTTGTGCTCGCCCAGCAGGTTGCCATTGCTGCCCAGCGCAGACGCCGCGGTCTGCTTGACGTTGCTGCCCGAGCCGGTGCCCGTCGCGACGTTGGAATTGCCCACCACCGAGTTGCCCGTGTTGTAGCCGAAGGCCTGGTTGGTGTTGCCGGTCACGCTCTGGCCGCTCAGTGCACCCACCGAAGTGTGCCC
>SEGN01000559.1 GCA_004211245.1 Variovorax sp. | reverse complement strand
TTCGGATTGGCTTCCGACTGCAGACGAGTGACCTCGCGGATTTCGCCGATCGCCGTGCCGTCGGCCATTCCCATCGGATTGGTCTTGAAGCTGGCGACGGGCACTTTCTGATCGCCCACGTAGATGCTGTAGACCGTTTCCGGCTTGAGTTTGTAGAGGAACAGTTCCAGCGCATCGACCACGCCGAAATTGCGTGCCACCACGAAGCCCTTGGCGTCGCCGGAATCGGGCATGAGCGGAATGTTGACCGGCGCCGCGTTCGCCAGCGGCTTCAGGTTGTCCGTGCCGGCACCCGACGGCACGGCGTTCGAAACGTAGACCAGCGCCTGCGGAGCCTGTCCAATCGGCACTGCCGCGATGACTTTGTCGCTGGCGGTATCGATCACCTGGACCGCATCGCCGTTCTCCAGTCCGACGTACATGCGCGTGCCGTCGTCCGATGGCCAGACGCCATGCGGCAGCGCGCCAGTCGCGATGGTGTTGAGCAGCTTCGCCTCGCCATCGGTCGAGTAGACCTTCACGACGTTCTCGCCACCCACGGCGACGTAAGCCAGCGTGCCGCGCGCGGTTTTGGCGAAGCCGAGATGGTTGGTGATGAAGCCGGTGTCGATCACGCTCGTCACCGCCATCGACTTCACGTCGATGCGAGTGACCTTGCCGACGTCCTTGTGGCCCATCCAGACTTCCTTGCCGTCCGGCGTGAACTGCAGGAACGGCGAGAACGGACTCACGACCGGAATGCGCTTCACGATCTTGTACGAGCGCGTGTCGACCACGGCCACTTCGGGCGTGAAGCTCGACACCACGAAGGCGCGCCCACCGTCCGGCGTGAACAGCACCATGCCGGGACCCGGCGCGGTCTCGATCCGGCGTTTCTCCTTGAAGGTCTTCGCGTCGATCACCGAGACGTAGTTTTCTCCGCGCACCACGGCCCAGACCTCCTTGCCGTCGCGCGTGAAGAAGGCCTCGTGCGGCGAGCGGCCGACGTAAGTCACGCCCTTGACCTTGTTGGTCGCCGTGTCGATGAAGGTCACCGAGTTCGAGCCGTTGGCAATGGCGACCAGCGCGCGGTGGTCGGGCGAGAAACCGAGGCCGTGAACGTTGATCTCGCCCTTGTAGATCGGCGACAGCACGTCGGGGCGCTGGTTCCCCAGCTTGATCTGGCCGAGCAATGTGTTGGTGTTCGGGTCGATCACCGACACCGTGTTGGTGTTCTGGTCTGCGGTGTAGACGCGGTCGCCGGGATTGGAAGCGGCCGATGCACCGAAAGATGCAACGGCCAGCGCCGTGGCAAGGACAAGGGGTTTGAGTGAATTCATGAAAGGTCCTTCTTCGACGTGTCTGGAGCGACTACTTGGCGGGTGATGCGTGGCGTGCGAGCCAGGCCTGCATCAGCCGGATCTCGTTGGACTGCTCGGTGATGATTCCCTGCGCGAGGTTGCGCACTTCCGGGTCTTGCGTGTTGAGCAGGATCGACTTGGCCATGTCGATGGCGCCCTGGTGATGGGGAATCATCATGGTCATGAAGTCGTGCGCGGGCTGGCCGTTCATGGGTGCGGTGCGCATGTCGTGGTCC
>SEGN01000558.1 GCA_004211245.1 Variovorax sp. | reverse complement strand
GGTTGTAGACCTCCTCGGGCGTGCCGAACTGGTCCATCACGCCGCCGTTCATCACGATGATGCGCTGCGCCAGCGTCATCGCCTCGACCTGGTCGTGCGTGACGAACAGCGAGGTGATGGCGAGCTCGCGGTGCAGCTTCTGGATTTCGATGCGGGTTTGTGCGCGCAGCTTGGCATCGAGATTGGACAGCGGTTCGTCGAACAGGAACACCTGCGGTTGCCGCACGATCGCACGGCCCATGGCCACGCGCTGGCGCTGGCCGCCCGAGAGTTCACGCGGCTTGCGCTCCAGCAGCTTGCCGAGTTCGAGGATCTTCGCGGCCTTGTCGACCCGCGTCTTGATCTCAGGCACCGGGACCTTGGCGATCTTCAGGCCGTAGGCCATGTTGTCGAACACGCTCATGTGCGGATAGAGCGCGTAGTTCTGGAACACCATCGCGATGTCGCGCTCCGACGGCTCCAGGTCGTTGACCACGCGGTCGCCGATGCGAATTTCGCCGGCAGAGATTTCCTCGAGCCCCGCGACCATGCGCAGCAGCGTCGACTTGCCGCAGCCCGAAGGCCCGACGATGACGATGAATTCATGGTCGGCGATCTCGGCGCTCACGCCGTGGATGACCTGGTTCGCCTTCGGGCCGTGGCCGTAGCGCTTGATGACGTTGCGTAAAGAAAGAGCAGCCATTTTGTTTGTTCGTCCCGATTACTTTTCTGTGTCCACGAGGCCCTTGACGAACCACTTCTGCATCAGCACCACGACCAGCGCGGGTGGCAGCATCGCGAGGATGGCGGTGGCCATCACGACGTTCCATTCCTGCTGGCCGTCGCCGCCGGCGATCATCCGCTTGATGCCGATCACCACCGGGTACATGTCTTCGTTGGTGGTTGCCAGGAGCGGCCAGAGGTACTGGTTCCAGCCGTAGATGAACTGGATCACGAACAGCGCAGCGATCGAGGTCTTGGACAGCGGCAGCAGCACGTCGAAGAAGAAGCGCATCGGGCTCGCTCCGTCCATGCGCGAGGCCTCGGTGAGCTCGTCCGGCACCGTCATGAAGAACTGGCGGAACAGGAAGGTGGCCGTTGCCGAGGCGATCAGTGGCACCGTCAGGCCCGCGTAGGTGTTCAGCATGTTCAGGTCCGACAGCACCTTGTAGGTCGGCAGGATCCGCACCTCCACCGGCAGCATCAGCGTGACGAAGATCATCCAGAAGACCGTCTTGCGGAAGGGGAACTTGAAGTAGACGATCGCAAACGCCGAGAGCAGCGAGATCGCGATCTTGCCAATCGCGATGGTCATGGCGGTCACGAAGCTGACCCACATCATGTGCGCGACCGGCGCGTTCGATCCGGCGCTGGTTTCGCGGCCGAACAGCGCGCCCTTGTAGCTGTCGACGATGTTGCTGCCGGGCAGCAGCGGCATCGGCGCCTGGACGATTTCCTGCGCCGTGTGCGTGGAGGCCACGAACGCCAGGTAGAGGGGGAAGGCGACGATGAAGACGCCGATCACCATGATCACGTGGGCGAGGATGCCCTGGGTTCCGCGTTTTTCGACCATGTCAGTACTGCACTTTCTTTTCGACG
>SEGN01000557.1 GCA_004211245.1 Variovorax sp. | reverse complement strand
TGCCTTCGTTCTCGTACTTGCGGCCCACCATGAAGCCGGTGATGTTCTGCAGGAACACCAGCGGGATCTTGCGCTGGCAGCACAGCTCGATGAAGTGCGCGCCCTTCTGCGCCGACTCGGAAAAAAGGATGCCGTTGTTGGCGATGATGCCCACCGGCATGCCCTCGATCTCCGCGAAGCCGCACACCAGCGTGGCACCGAAGCGCTGCTTGAATTCGTGGAACTCGCTGCCGTCGACGATGCGGGCGATGATCTCGCGCACGTCGAAAGGTTTGCGCGTGTCGGTCGGGATCACGCCGTACAGCTCTTCACGCGGGAATGCAGGTGCGCGCACGTCGGGGTTTGGCGCCTCGGTCGCGTCCTTGCGATTGATGTTGGCGATGGCCGAACGCGCGAGCGACAGCGCATGCAGGTCGTTCTGCGCCAGGTGGTCGGCCACGCCCGACAGGCGCGTGTGCACGTCCCCACCACCCAGGTCTTCGGCCGTGACCACCTCGCCGGTGGCCGCCTTCACGAGCGGCGGGCCGCCCAGGAAGATCGTGCCCTGGTTCTTCACGATGATCGACTCGTCGCTCATCGCCGGCACGTAGGCGCCACCCGCCGTGCACGAGCCCATGACCACCGCGATCTGCGCGATGCCCTGGGCGCTCATGTTGGCCTGGTTGTAGAAGATGCGCCCGAAGTGGTCGCGGTCCGGAAAGACCTCGTCCTGGTTCGGCAGGTTGGCGCCGCCCGAATCGACCAGGTAGATGCACGGCAAGCGGTTCTGCTCGGCGATCTCCTGCGCGCGCAGGTGCTTCTTGACGGTCAGCGGGTAGTAGGTGCCGCCCTTCACCGTCGCGTCGTTGCAGACGATCATGCAATCGACGCCGCTCACGCGGCCGATGCCGGCGATCAGGCCGGCGCCGGGCGCCGACTCGGCGCCCTTGGCGTCGAGGTACATGCCGTAGGCCGCAAGGGGCGCGATTTCCAGGAAAGGCGTGCCCGGATCGAGCAGCTCGGCCACGCGGTCGCGCGGCAGCAGCTTGCCGCGCGCGACGTGCTTGGCACGTGCCGCCTCGCCACCGCCGGCCTCGACCTTGGCGAACTGCGCGTGCAGGTCGTCGACCAGTGCGCGCATCGCTGCGGCGTTGGCCTGGAAATCCGCGCTGCGCGCGCTGAGCTTCGTCTCGAGTTTTGTCATGCCGTCTTTTCTTCGTGGAGGCCGAGCCGCTCTTTCATCTCGTCGCGGATCTTGAATTTCTGGATCTTGCCGGTCACCGTCATCGGAAAGGCCGAGACGAACTGGATGTACTTCGGCACCTTGTAGTGCGCGATCTGGCCCTTGCAGAAATCACGGATCTCGTCTTCCGTGGCGCTTTGCCCCGGCTTGACGATGATCCAGGCGCACAGCTCTTCGCCGTAGCGCTTGTCGGGCAGGCCGACCACCTGCACGTCCTGCACCTTCGGGTGGCGGTAGAGGAACTCCTCGATCTCGCGCGGGTAGATGTTCTCGCCGCCGCGGATCACCAGGTCCTTGATGCGGCCGACGATGTTGACGTAGCCCTCGTCGTCCATGGTGGCGAGGTCGCCGGTGTGCAT
>SEGN01000556.1 GCA_004211245.1 Variovorax sp. | reverse complement strand
TTGGCGAAGGTGCCGCGCATCATGACCTCGTGATTGCCGCGGCGCGAGCCGTAGCTGTTGAAGTCGGCCTTGCTCACGCCGTTGGCCTTGAGCCAGATGCCGGCCGGTGAGCTTTCCTTGATGGAGCCCGCGGGCGAGATGTGGTCCGTGGTGATGGAGTCGCCGAACAGCGCCATCACGCGCGCGCCCTTGAAGCCCGCATCGGTGGCGTGCGGCTTCATCTTGAAGTTCTCGAAGAACGGCGGCTCGGCGATGTAGGTCGACTCGGGCCAGGTGTAGACGTCGCCCGTCACGCCCTTGATGCTGCTCCACAGCTTGCCGGGGTTGTCCTTGATCTGCTCGTAGTTCTTGCGGAAGGCCTTGGCGTTCATGGCAAAGCGCAGGTTCTCGTCGATCTCCCTGGGCGAGGGCCAGATGTCGCCGAGGTACACGTCCTTGCCGCCTTTGCCCTTGCCGACCGGTTGCGTCATAAGGTCGACCATCACGTTGCCGGCGATGGCGTAGGCCACCACGAGCGGCGGCGAGGCGAGGAAGTTGGCCTTCAGGTTGGGGTGGATGCGCGCCTCGAAGTTGCGGTTGCCCGACAGCACCGCCGCCGCCACCAGGTCGTTTGTGGTGATGGTTTCGTTGATCTCGGGCGCCAGGTCACCGGCATTGCCGATGCAGGTGGTGCAGCCGTAGCCCGCGAGGTAGAAGCCCAGCTTTTCGAGGTACGGAATCAGACCGGCCTTTTCGAGGTACTCGGTCACGATGCGCGAGCCGGGTGCGAGCGAGGTCTTGACGTGCGGCTTGACCTTGAGCCCCGCCTCCACCGCCTTCTTGGCCAGCAGGCCGGCCGCGAGCATCACACTCGGGTTGGACGTGTTGGTGCACGACGTGATGGCCGCGATCAGCACGTCGCCGTTGCCGATGGTGATGGGGCGCGGCGGCGCGGCCGGTGCGGTGGCGCCCGTGTGCGCGGCGGCGCGGGTCGGGCGGTTGGCTTCCATCTCCGCGACCTGGCGCGGTGCGCCGGGGCTGACGGGGCGGGCTTCTTCTTCGCCGTCCTCGCTGGCGGCCGTGACCGCAAAGCGCTGGGTGAGCTTCTCGGCCGGCTGGTTGAACCCGTTGGCTTCCTGCGGCTTGCTGTAGAGCTCCGAGAACTTCGTGGCGAGGTGGCCGAGGTCGATTCGGTCCTGCGGGCGCTTCGGGCCGGCCAGGCTGGGCGTGACGGTGCCGAGGTCGAGCTTGACGATCTTGGTGTAGTCGATCTCGCCCGGCGCGGGCATGCCGAACAGGCCCTGCGCCTTGTAGTAAGCCTCGAAGCGTTCGATTTCCTTGTCGGTGCGGCCGGTGCCCTTGAAGTAGGCCAGCGTCATCTCGTCGACCGGGAAGAAGCCCATCGTCGCGCCGTATTCGGGCGCCATGTTGCCGATGGTGGCGCGGTCGGGCACGGCGATGGATGCGGCGCCGGGGCCGAAGAATTCGACGAACTTGCCGACCACCTTCTCGCCGCGCAGGATGGCGGTGACGTAGAGCACCAGGTCGGTGGCCGTGACGCCTTCGCGCAGCTTGCCGCTGAGTTCGAAGCCGACCACGTCGGG
>SEGN01000136.1 GCA_004211245.1 Variovorax sp. | reverse complement strand
TCGTCGCGCGGGCGGATGCCGGCGGAGAACACGATCATGTCGGTTTCCAGGTGCGTGCCGTCGGCGAACACCATGCGATGCCGCGCGGTCGCGCCGTCGACGATCTCGACCGTGTTGCGGCCCGTGTGCACATGGAGGCCCAGCGCCTCGATGCTGTGGCGCAACGCGCGCCCGCCGCCGTCGTCCACCTGGACGGCCATCAGGCGCGGCGCGAACTCGACCACATGCGTTTCGAGGCCCATGTCGCGCAGCGCCTTCGCGCATTCCAGACCCAGCAGGCCGCCACCGACGACCACGCCGCTCCTCGCGCGGGCGCCGCATTCCTTCATCGCCTCGAGATCCTCGATGGTGCGGTAGACGAAGCAATTGGGGCGGTCGCGGCCGGGCACCGGCGGCACGAAGGGTGAGGAGCCGGTGGCCAGCACCAGCTTGTCGTAGTGCACCACCTCGCCGTCGGCGGTGGTGAGGCTGTTGTCGCGGCGCTCGATGGCCACGGCCCGCGCGGCCAGACGCAGCTGGAAGCCGCTGCGCTCGAAGAAACCGGGTTCGACGAGCGAGAGGTCTTCAGCGGTCTTGCCGGCAAAAAATTCGGAAAGATGCACCCGGTCGTAGGCCGGGCGCGGCTCCTCGCAGAGAACCGTGACCTCGGCGTCTGAAATGCCGAGTTCGTGAAGCTGCTCGAGAAATTTGTGGCCCACCATGCCGTGGCCAATCACTGCGATTTTCATGTCGTGCCCTGCGCGCTGATCAACGGGTTGGAGCAGACGAACCGCCAGCTGCATTGCTGTCGGTTCGCTCGGATCCCGCCGTCATTAGCGGAGGCACTGGGACGCCCGGCAACGATGCCGGGCAGCAGTGAGTGATCTCAGTCAAGCAACATCCATGCCTTGGCATGGATGCGCTGCGCAGCTCCTTTCAGCGGCTGCGCACCAAGATCGACCTCACTTCGCTGAGTCGAATGCGTTTTTTGCGCCGCCTTGGTGCCCGGTCCCGCAAGGACCGGCTGCGGCGCACCGGCTCAGCCGGCGTTCTTCAAGGACTGCTTGGCCTTGGTGGCCGAGTTCTTCGCCCGGTTCTTGTGATAGCCCGACTTCACGTTGTTGACCGCCTTGCCGACCGGACCGCTTTTCTTGGCGTTGCTGTCGGCGCGTTTCTCGTCGATCTTGTGCTTCGCGGCGTCGGTGGCCTCCGAAGCAGCCTTGCCGACCTGCGCGCCGGCCGTCAGCACGGTCAGGGAAGCCGCGAGTGCAAACAGAATTTTCTTCATGAGGTTCTCCAGGATTGAATGGCGGTAGGGACTCTGCCCGGCATTCGTAAGCAGTCGTGTCAGCCTGCGCCGTTGCACAGGCACGGACACGGCGCCGACCGACGCAGCTGTATATTCGTACAGCCATGACAACGCACGCACCCATTCCCGCCGGCAGCACCGTGCCGTCGAGCGCATCGGGCCATGCGGTATCGGTGCGCACCCTGTGCGCCTTCGGCGCCAAGACGGGCGACCTCGACTTCCGCTTCGTGCCGGCACCCACCGCCCAGGAAGGGACGGCAGGGCACAGCCTCGTGCAGTCGCGTCGCGGGCCGGACTTCGAGGCCGAGGTGTCGCTGACGTCACGCTGCCAAGGCCTGCAGGTTCGGGGGCGTGCCGACGGCTACGATGCCCGGCGCTTGCGGGTCGAGGAGATCAAGACCTTTCGCGGCAGTCTTGATGCGATGCGCGCCAACCATCGCGCGCTGCACTGGGCCCAGGCCAGGACGTATGGCTGGATGTTGTGCGAACGCGATGCCTTGCCGGAAATCACCGTGGCCCTGGTGTACCTCGACCTGGCATCGGGGGAAGAGACCGTGCTCGAAGCGCGCTGCACCCGGGAAGCGCTGCGGGCCGATTTCGAGGCGCTTTGCGCAAGGTTCATGCACTGGGCCGAAAAGGAGGCACGCCACCGAACGGCGCTGCACGCCGAACTGGGCGTACTCGACTTTCCGCATGCCTCGTTTCGTGCGGGCCAGCGCGACCTGGCCAGGGGCGTGTACCGCGCCGCCGCAGCGCGACGTTGCCTCATTGCGCAGGCGCCCACCGGCATCGGCAAGACCATCGCCACCACCTTCCCGTTGCTGCGGGCGTGGCCTGCGCACGGCACGGACAAGATCTTCTTTCTCACAGCCAAGACATCGGGTCGCGCTGTCGCGCTCGAAGCCTTCGAACGCATCGGCCGGGGTTGCGCCTCGCTGCGTGTGCTGGAATTGTCCGCACGCGAGAAGGCCTGCGAATACCCGGGACGCGCCTGCAACGGCGAGTCGTGTCCGCTCGCGCGCGGCTTCTACGACCGTCTGCCCGAGGCCCGCAGCGAGGCAGCGGAGGCGCACCGCCTCGACCGCGCCGCGCTGCGCCGGATCGGCTTGGCCCACTCGGTCTGCCCCTACTACCTGGCGCAGGAGATGGTGCGCTGGAGCGACGTGATCGTCGCGGACTTCAACCATTACTTCGACAGCACCGCCATGCTGTACGCGCTGACGCGGCAGGAGGAGTGGAAGGTGTCCGTGCTGGTGGACGAGGCGCACAACCTGCTGGAACGTGCGCGGGGAATGTATTCGGCAGCGCTCGATCCCGCACTGCTCGAGAGCGTGCTGCGCACCGCGCCGCGTGCGGTCCGGCCCGCGCTGGCTGCGGTGCAGCGCGAATGGCGCGCGCTGCAGGGCCGCCAGAGCGCCGCGTACGTCGCGCTGGATGCGATCCCGGAGCGTTTCTATCGCGCGCTGCAGCAGGCGGTCACCGCCTTCGCGGATCATTTCGCGGCGACGCCGGACGACGCGCACGGTCCGCATCAGCAAGTGTTCTTCGACATGCTGTTCTTCGCCCGACTGTGCGACGCGTTCGGTGAGCATTCGGTGTTCGAGAGCACGCTCGGCGGCGACGGCCAGGACGGCCGCCTGGCCGTGCGCAATCTGGTGCCGGCGCCCTTCCTCAAGGCCCGTTTCGCGGCGACGGCGAGCACCGTCTGCTTCTCGGGAACGATCGCCCCCTTCGCGTTCTACCGCGACGTGCTCGGCTTGCCCGCGAACACGGCCGAACTCGATGTGGCGTCACCGTTCGAAAGCCGCCAGCTGCGCGTGCACGTCGCCACCGACATGTCGACGCGCTATGCCGACCGTGCGCGGTCGCTGCCGCGCCTGGTCGATGTCATCGCCGCCGGATTCCGCGACCGACCGGGCAACTACCTCGCGTTCTTCGGCAGCTTCGAATACCTCGACAAGGCACGGGCGCGGTTCGCGCGGCAGCACCCCGACATTCCCTGCTGGGCGCAGAGCGCCGCCATGCCCGAGCCGGAACGCGAAGCTTTCGTGGCCCGCTTCGCCGCGGGCGGTACAGGCGTCGGCTTCGCGGTGCTCGGCGGTGCCTTCGGCGAGGGGATCGACCTCCCGGGCGACCGCCTGGTCGGCGCGTTCATCGCCAGCCTCGGACTGCCGCAGCACGACGAGATGAACGAGGTGACGCGCGAGCGCATGCAGTCGCTGTTCGGCCAGGGCTACCAATACGCCTACCTGTACCCCGGCCTGCGCAAGGTGGTTCAGGCGGCCGGGCGCGTGATCCGCACCGAGCGCGACACCGGCGTCCTCTACTTGCTGGACGACCGTTTCACGCGGGCTGAAGTGCTGAGTTTGCTGCCTGCGTGGTGGCGCGTCGAACGCGTCACCACGCAGGCGAGGCATCTCGCGCAGCCTCAGTGAATCAGCTTGGCCCCGGTCTTCGCCTGCAACGCGTCGAACGTCACGCCCGGCGCCAGCTCGACGACCTGGAGCCCCTCGGGCGTCACGTCCATCACGGCGAGGTCGGTGATGATGCGGTCGACCACGCCCACGCCCGTCAGCGGCAGCGTGCAGGCTTCGAGGATCTTCAGGTCCTCGGTGCCGTCCTTCTTCTTTGCGACGTGTTCCATCAGGATGATCACGCGCTTGACGCCGGCCACCAGGTCCATCGCGCCGCCCATGCCCTTGACCATCTTGCCGGGGATCATCCAGTTGGCGAGGTCGCCCTGGCTGCTGACCTGCATGGCGCCCAGGATGCTGAGGTTGATCTTGCCGCCGCGGATCATCGCGAAGCTGTCGTGGCTGCCGAAGATGGCGCTGCCGGGCAGCGTCGTCACGGTCTGCTTGCCGGCATTGATGAGGTCGGCGTCGACCTCGTCCTCGGTCGGGAACGGACCGATGCCGAGCATGCCGTTCTCGCTTTGCAGCCAGACTTCCTTGTCGCCGACGAAATTCGCCACGAGCGTCGGGATGCCGATGCCCAGGTTCACATAGAAGCCGTCTTCCAGTTCGTCTGCCGCGCGCGCGGCCATTTGTTCTTGGGTCCAGGGCATCTCAGGCTCCTTCTTTCTTGCCGGCAGGCACTTTGGGAACGGGTATTTCGTCGACCGCCGCGGCCTGCGCGATGACGGCTTGCGCCTCGACCTTGGCCGCGGCCACATCGACCGGCGCGGCAGCACGCACGGTGCGCTTCTCGATGCGTTTTTCCGGCGTGGCATTCAGCACGATCCGGTGCACGTAGATGCCCGGCAGATGGATGTCGTCCGGCGCCAGTTCGCCGACCTCGACGATCTTCTCGACCTCGACGATGCAGACCTTGCCGGCCATCGCCGCGGCCGGGTTGAAGTTGCGCGCGGTAAGGCGAAAGCGCAGGTTGCCCGACTTGTCGGCCACGTCGGCCTTGACCAGCGCCACGTCGGGCACCAGCGAGCGCTCCATCACGTAGGTCTCGCCGTCGAACTCGCGCAGTTCCTTGCCTTCGGCGACTTGCGTGCCCACGCCGGTCTTGGTGAAGAAGGCCGGAATGCCGGCACCGCCCGCGCGCAGCTTCTCGGCCAGCGTGCCCTGCGGCGTGAACTCGAGCTCGAGTTCGCCGGCGAGGTATTGCCGCTCGAACTCCTTGTTTTCCCCCACATAGCTCGCAACCATTTTCTTGATCTGGCGCGTGCCGAGCAGTTTGCCGAGCCCGAAGCCGTCGACGCCGGCATTGTTGGAGATGCAGGTGAGGTCCTTGACGCCCGAATCGTGCAATGCGTCGATCAATGCCTCGGGGATGCCGCAAAGGCCGAAGCCGCCGACCGCAAGGGTCTGGCCGTCCGCCACGACGCCCTGGAGCGCCGCGTCGGCAGAGGGGTAAATCTTGTTCGCCATGGCGTAGGGTCCTCGTTTGCTGATGAATGGGCAGAGACAGCGACCATACTACGTAGTCGCATACGTAGTATTTCGTAATGGACACACCCGACATCGACTACCGACTGGCCTTCGAGCACGCCCCGGTGGGCATGGTGCTGTCGCGCAATCGCACGATGGTCGACTGCAATGCAAGGTTGTGCGAGATGTTCGGGGCGGCGCGCGAAGCCCTGGTCGGCCAGTCGTTTCGCGTGCTGTACCCGAGCGTCGCCGAATTCGAGCGCATCGGCAAGCGCATGGAGCCGATCATGAACGCCAGCGGGCGCTATGCGGACAACCGCATGATGAGACGGCTCGACGGACCGCTGCGCGGGGAGACGTTCTGGTGCCACGTCAGCGGGCACGCACTGAACCGCGCGAAGCCGCACGAGGCCGGCATCTGGACCTTCGAAGACCTCGGCTCGCGCCGCTCGGTGCGGGCCGAACTCACGCCGCGCGAGCGCGAGGTGGCCGCACAGGTGATGCAGGGCCTGACCTCCAAGGAGATTGGCAAGGTGCTCGGCATCAGCCACCGCACCGTCGAACTGCACCGTGCGCGGCTGATGCGCAAATACACCGCCTCCACGACGGCGGAACTGGTGCAGAAGCTGCTCACCGGCTGAACGCCAGCATGGGGTCATCACCTACAGAAATGCACCCCGCATCGGCCCAACATCGTTTGCATGACACACACCAAACTGATCGTGCGCGAGCCCGTGCCGGGTTCGTTTTTCTGGGTCTTGATGGAGTCCGACGAACGCGGCACCGTGCTCAAGCGAGAGCTCGAATCCGCCGACTCGGAATCCGATTCCTACGAGGCCGCGCTGGCTGCAGGAACACGCGCCCTGCGGCGTCTGAAAGAACGCGAGTCGACCTCGCACTGAGGCGTTCCGCGTTCAACCGGCCTTGCGAAATGTCAGGTTGATGCGGCAGCGCCCGGTCGCCGGGTGGTCCCCATCGTCGAGGGGCCGCACGCCGTGGTGCGCCAGACGCGACGGCCCGCCCCATACGACGACATCGCCGTGCACCAGCGGCACCCGCCGCGTCTTGTCCGTGCGCGCCACCCCGCCGAAAAGAAACACCGCCGGCAGGCCCAGCGAGACCGACACGATCGGCGCGCGATGGTCGTGTTCGTCGCGGTCCTGGTGCAGTGAGAGCCGCGCGCCCGGCTCGTAGCGGTTGACAAGGCAGGCGTCCGGCACAAAGCCGGGAAAACCGGCCTGCAGCGCAGCCGCTCCAGCCAGCCCGAGAAACGCCGCCGGCATGGCGGGCCATGGCTTTCCATTGTCCGGATCGACCGGGTCGTAGCGGTAGCCGGCGCGGTCGGACACCCATCCCAGCCGGCCGCAGTTGGTCATTGCGACCGACATGCGGTAGCCGCCGGGCGTGACGAGATGGCGAAAAGGCGATGCGCAAACCACAGACTGCAGCTCGGCCAGCAGCGGCGCCGAGTCGCCGCACGCGAAGCCGCGCAGCAACACCGCGCCAGGTGCCAGCGGCAGCGTCACGCCCTCTTCGGCTTCGAACAGGTCGCGCATGACTTGGACCGGCAAAGGGCTTCGACCGGGCCGTCGTTCAACGGCCCTTGACGGAGACCAGTTCGACCTCGAAGTTGAGCGTGGCGTTCGGCGGGATCACGCCGCCGGCGCCGCGCGCACCGTAGGCGATCGCCGGCGGGCAGGTCAGCTTCGCCTTGCCGCCCGGCTTCATCTTCGCAACGCCTTCGGTCCAGCACGGGATCACGGCGTTGAGCGGGAACTCGGTCGGCTCGCCGCGCTTGTAGGAGCTGTCGAACTCCTTGCCGCTGTCGGGGAAGGTGCCGCGGTAGTGCACCTTGACCGTGTCGGTGGCGGCCGGAGAAGCGCCGGTGCCTTCCTTGAGTGATTCGTACACCAGGCCGCTGGCCGTGGTCACGGGCTTGCCCTGCGCCCATGCGGCGGGCATGACGCACAGCGTGGCGAGGATGGCAATGAGGGTAGAACGCACGTAATTTCCTTCGATGGATGAAATGAGGCCATTATTGCCACGCGTGGCACCGCTCTTGCAGTCTGGTCGCCACGGTGCTGGTGGCGACGATGTACACCACCTTCATCTTCAGCTTCACCGAGCTCTCCACCGCGATTCCGCATGCGGGCGGTCCGTTCGCCTATGCACGGCGCGCCTTCGGGCCGACCGGCGGTTTCGTCGCCGGCTTTGCGACGCTGATCGAGTTCGTGTTCGCGCCGCCGGCCATTGCGCTGGCCATCGGCGCGTACCTGAACGTGCAGTTCCCGGGCATCAACCCGAAGTGGTTCGCGGTCGGCGCCTATGTGATCTTCATCGCGCTCAACTGGGTCGGTGTCGGCATCGCGGCGGCGTTCGAGCTGTTCGTGACGGTGCTGGCCATCTTCGAGCTGCTGGTGTTCATGGGCGTGGTCGCACCGGGCTGGTCGTGGGCCAACTTCGCGGCCAACGGCTGGGCCGGCGGCGAGGTGCTGAACGGCGCGGCCATCTCTGGCATCTTCGCGTCGATCCCTTTCGCGATCTGGTTCTTCTTGGCCATCGAGGGCGCGGCCATGGCGGCGGAGGAAGCGCGCGACCCGCACCGCACCATTCCGATCGCTTACACCACCGGCATCGTCACGCTGGTGGTGCTGGCTTTCGGCGTGATGGTGTTTGCGGGCGGCGTCGGCGACTGGCGCAAGCTCGCCAACATCAACGACCCGCTGCCGCAGGCGATGAAGGCGGTGGTCGGCGAGAACAGCGGCTGGCTGCACATGCTGGTGTGGATCGGCCTGTTCGGGCTGGTGGCATCGTTCCACGGGATCATCATGGGCTACTCGCGGCAGATCTTCGCACTGGCGAGGGCCGGCTACCTGCCAGCGTACTTCGCTGGTCTGAGCCCGCGTTTCGACACGCCGCACCGTGCGCTGCTCGCCGGCGGGGTGATCGGCATCGTGGCGATCTTCAGCGACGAGTGGGTGAGCTTCGGAGGCCAGACGCTCACCGCCAACATCGTGACCATGGCCGTGCTGGGCGCGATCGTGATGTACCTGATCTCCATGGCGGCGTTGTTCAGGCTGCGGGCCAGCGAACCGGGTCTGGAACGCACCTACCGCGCGCCGTTCTATCCGGTGTTCCCGGCCATCGCGCTGGTGCTCGGGCTGGTGTGTCTGGGCGCGATGGTGTGGTTCAACTTCCTGCTGACCGTGCTGTTTCTGGTGCTGATGGCGCTGGCGTACGGTTACTTTCTGGCGACCGCCGGGCAGCGCAAGGCTGCGGCTGCGGACGCGATGCTGTCGACATGAATTCCACGGCACCCGCCCTGAACAGCAGCCCCAAGTAGAGTCACCTCCATGCGCTATCGAACGACGATCAACGGCCAGGTCTTCGCCTTCGAAGACCTCAAGCAGGTCATGGCCGTCGCGAGCCCCGCGCGGTCGGGCGACTACCTGGCGGAAATCGGCGCCGCAACGGCTCAGCACCGCATGGCCGCGCGCTACGTCCTGGCCGACACGCCGCTCCAGCAGTTCCTGACCGAAGCGTTGATTCCGTACGAAAGCGACAACATCACGCGCCTCATCATCGACACGCACGATGCAGCCGCCTTTGCGCCCGTCTCGCACCTCACGGTCGGCGACTTCCGCAACTGGCTGCTGTCGACCCGGGCCACGACCGAGGCACTGACCGCACTGGCACCCGGCCTCACGCCCGAGATGGTGGCCGCCGTCTCGAAGCTCATGCGCAACCAGGACCTCGTGAGCGTCGCGAAAAAATGCAGCGTGGTCACGCGCTTTCGCAACACCGTCGGCCTGCCCGGCCACCTCTCGGTGCGCCTGCAGCCCAACCATCCGACCGACGACCTGCGCGGCGTCGCGGCCTCCACGCTCGACGGCCTCCTGATGGGCGCCGGCGATGCGGTGATCGGCCTCAACCCTGCCTCGGACAGCATGCCCGTGCTCGGCAACCTGTTGCACATGCTCGACGAGGTGATCCAGCGTTTCGAGATCCCGACACAGAGCTGCGTGCTCACCCATGTGACCAACACGCTCGAGCTGGCCGAAGCCGGTGCGCCGGTCGACCTGGTGTTCCAGTCGATTGCCGGCACCGAAAAAGCCAATCTCTCGTTCGGCGTGACGCCCGAATTGCTCGACGAAGC
>SEGN01000555.1 GCA_004211245.1 Variovorax sp. | reverse complement strand
CAGACAACCGAGCGCGAGCAGCGCATGCTCGATGCCGTTCTCGCTGAGGATCGCGACCGGGCGATCGGCACTCAGGCCGCGGTCGAGCAGGCCTTGCGCGATGCTGCGTGCCTTGTGCATCGCCTCGGCGTAGCTCACGCGCTGCCAGTCGCCGGTGCTGCCATCGGCCAGCCGCTCGCGGCGTGCGATGAAGGTGCGATCCGGCGCCACCTCGGCCCAGTGCTGCAGGCGGTCTGTCATGCGCTCCGCATAGCCTTGCAGCTCGGTCTCGGCCTTCAGGTAGCGTGTGCCCGGCGCATCGCCTTCGGTCAGCACGGCGCGCGTGACGCCGAAGGCCAGCGGCCGGTAGCGCACGGCGGTCATTGCTTGCTCACTTTCGCCGCGCGGCCTTCCAGGAAGTCGCGCACGCGCTCCTTGGCATCGGGCGAAGCCTGCGCGATGCCGGCAATCAGCGCTTCGGTGAAGAAGCCGTGGTCGGCCGGCTGCTCTGCGATGCGCGGCAGCGCGTGCATCAGTGCGTAGTTGGTGAGCGGCGCGTTCTGCGCGACGCGCTGCGCGAGTTCGACGGCCTTGTCGAAGGCCGTGCCTTCCGGCACGAGGTACTGCGCGAATCCCGCGCGCTCGCCGTCCTCGGCGTTGTAGACGCGGCCGGTCATCATCATGTCGGTCATGCGCGCAGCGCCGATCAGCTTGGGGATGCGCACCGAGCCGCCGCCGCCGACGAAGATGCCGCGCGAGCCTTCGGGCAGCGCGTAGAACGTGCTGCTGTCGGCCACGCGGATGTGGCAGGCGCTCGCGAGCTCCAGGCCGCCGCCGACCACCGCGCCGTGCAGCGCCGCGATCACCGGCACCGGCCCGTATTGCACGCGTTCCAGCGCGGCGTGCCACATGCGCGAATGGTGCAGGCCCTGGCCGGCGTCGCGCTCCTTCAGTTCGGCGAGGTCGAGGCCGGCGCAGAAGTGCGGCCCTTCGCCGTCGATCACGGCGGCGCGCACGGTGGCGGGCAGGTTTTCGAAGGCATCGCGCAGCGCGAGGATCAATCCGTCGGACAGCGCGTTGCGTTTGGCACCGCGCGTGAGACGGACGACGGCGACGGTGTCGCGAAGCTCGATGTGGAGGTCGGGGTGGGTCATGATTGCATTCCGGTGTGGCTTCGATTATGGTTATGCGAGATAACCAATTCAAGGCTGCATCGGACGGCCGGACTCAGTACTTACCCGAACCCGGAGACAGCATGGACCACCAGAACCTGATTGCGATCGACACCCACACGCACGCTGAAATCAGCTGCTGGAACCCATTCGACAACTACGGCGAGGAGTACGACCGCGCGGCCGACAAGTACTTCAAGTCAGGCCGCAGGCCGACCATCCAGGAAAGCATCGACTACTACCGTGAGCGCAAGATCGGCCTGGTGATGTTCATGGTCGACGCCGAGTCGAACATGGGCCGGCGCCGCATCCCGAACGAGGAGATCGCCGAGCACGCGCAGAAGAACAGCGACATCATGATCGCGTTCGGCAGCATCGATCCGCACAAGGGAAAGATGGGGGCGCGCGAGGCGCGACGGCTGATCGAGGAGCACGG
>SEGN01000135.1 GCA_004211245.1 Variovorax sp. | reverse complement strand
AAGCAGATCTTCTTCCGCGGCGGCGGGCGCGGCCCTGCCATGCGGCTGGACTTCAAGCCGGTGGAGATGGACGCGAACATCACGCAGTTCATCCTCGACGTGGACGGCCAGCTCGTGAAATACGCGCACGGCCCGGTGGTGCCGATGGCCGTGCAATGGCCGGGCCCGAAGGGCAGCAACCAGGTGCGCGTGACGGTGAGCCCACCGTCCACCTCGGGGCCGTCCGGTTCGGCGGTCGACGGGCCCTGGGCGCTGTTCCGCACCCTCGACGACGGCCAGCTCGAGTCCGGTGACGCACCCGAGAAGTTCTTCATCACCTTCCAGGTCGGCGCGCGCCGCACGCGTTTCGAGGTCACGACCAACAGCGTGCAGCATCCGATCCGCCTGAAAGAGTTGCGCGACTTTGCGTGCCCCGAAGGCCTATGAGCGCCATGACCGCGCCCGCCGTTGGAGCCGTGCCAGGGTGGTTCGGCAAGTTGCCCGGCATCGGCGACTTCGCGCATCGGCGGCTGCCCGAAGCGTTTCGCGAAACATGGGACTTGTGGCTGCAGACCAACCTGCTCCAACTGCGCGAGCGGCATGAAGACTGGGTCGCGCGCTACCTCGAGGGCCCGGTCTGGTTCTTTGTGCTGGGCGAGCAGGTCGCAGGCGCTGGCGCCTGGATCGGCGTGCTGATGCCCTCGGTCGACGGTGTCGGCCGCTACTTCCCGTTCACGCTGGCTGCGGAACTGGTGCTGCCGACGGACGCCTCCCGCATGCAGCACTGGTGGGCGCTGGCGTCGCAGGCCGCGCTCGTCGGGCTGGAGCAGGATCTGGACGCGACGGGCTTCGATGCGCTGCTGGCGCGCCTCTTCGAGACGCCCGCGCCGGCGGACGACGCGGCTGCGCGGCCTGCGTTGCCGGCAGCCGGCCAGTCGCACTGGTGCACCGACCCGGCCGATGCCGATGCGCCGCAGATGACCACGGCCGGGCTGCCGCGCGGCCCGCGTTTCGAAGCCCTGTTCGGCTTTGCCGACGCACCCGGTGGGGAGGTGGCGTGAGCGACGACCCATCCGATCAGCCCGGAGCGGTGCCCGACGAAGCGACCCGCGTGGTGACGGGGCGCACCGACGCGCCGGTGTCCGCGCCAGCGGCGCCGCCCGCCCCGGCGCAAGCCAGCGGCGCGTCCGAAGCCGGCGTGCTGCCACCGGGCAGCCGGCTGGCCGAGTTCGAGGTCACCAGCCTGGTCGGCCAGGGCGGCTTCGGCGCGGTCTACGAGGCGTGGGACCACACGCTGGAGCGCGTGGTCGCGATCAAGGAATACCTGCCGGTGTCGCTGTCGACGCGCCAGTTCGACGGCACCGTGGTCCCGCTGTCGGAGCGCACGCGCGAGACCTTCGACCTCGGCATGCGCAGCTTCATCAACGAGGCGCGGCTGCTGGCGCAGTTCGACCATCCCTCGCTGCTCAAGGTCTACCGGTTCTGGCAGGAACGCGGCACCACCTACATGGTGATGCCGTTCTACCGCGGCGACACGCTGCGCCAGGCGCTGGCCGCCATTCCGGGCGGCGTCGACGAGGGCTGGCTGCTGCGCATCATGGACGGCGTGACGCAGGCGCTGGCCGTGATGCATGGCGCCAACTGCTACCACCGCGACATCGCGCCCGACAACATCATCCTGCTGGAGGGCTCCGGCCGGCCGGTGGTGCTTGACTTCGGCGCCGCGCGCCGCGTCATCACCGACAAGACGCAGGCCATCACGGTGATCCTGAAGCCGGGCTACGCGCCGATCGAGCAGTACGCCGAGATGCCCGACATGTCGCAGGGTGCGTGGACGGACGTGTATGCGCTGGCGGCCGTGATGCATGTGGCCGTGAGCGGCCGGGCGCCGCCGCCGTCGGTCGCGCGCCTGTTGTCCGACAGTTACTCGCCGCTCGCCAACAACGAGGTGCTGCGCCAGCGCTACAGCCTGCAGCTGCTGTCGGCCATCGATGCCGGCCTGGGTGTGCGGCCCGAATCGCGCCCGCAGTCGATGGCCGAGCTGCGCGCCATGCTCGGGCTCGAAGGCGCGCAGACCGTGATTCCCGTGCGCACCGTACCCGGCGTTTCACCCATCACCGGCCCGGGTGCCGCGCGCCCCGCGCCGCCGCCGCCGCGGCCCGTGTCACCGGCTGCGCCCGGGGCGGCCGGCGGTGCAGGGCGTGGCAAGGCGATCGCCGCCGCGTCGGTGTTTGGCCTGGCCGTGCTGGGCGGCGCCGGCTGGTGGTGGTCGCAACGCGGCGCCGCGCCCGCCGAGGGCGCCACCGTTGCCGCCGCACCGCCGCCGACGACGGTTGAAGCGCCGGTCGCGCCGCCCCCCCCTCCGCCGCCGCCGCCACCCCCGGTCGCCAAAACGCCGTCGGAGTCGCTGCGCTCGATCGCTGCAGGGGCGGCTGCGGGCTTCGGCGTCGCGGCGACGCCGGCCAGGGCCGAGGTCGCGATCGGGAAGGACAAGCTGGCGTTCGAGGTGACCAGCAAGCGCGACGGTTTTGCCTACGTCTACCTGCTGTCGAGCGGCGGCGAGCTGTTCCTGCTGTTTCCCAACCTGCTCGACAAGTACAACAAGGTCACGGCCAACACGCCGCTGGCACTGCCGCGTGCCTCCTGGCCGATGAACGCGGGCGGGCCGCCCGGCGTCAACGAGTTCGTGGTGCTGGTGAGCCAGCACGAGCGCGACTTCAGCGCGGCCGGCGTGCAGAACGACGGCGTGTTTCCGCAGTTTCCGCTGCCGGTGCTCGCGGCGCTCGAGGCGGCGCGGGGCAGCGGACCGTCGCCGCTGATCGGCAAACCGGTGTGCCCCGGCGGCGCGCCGTGCAACGACGTCTACGGCGTCGGGACTTTCAAAATCACAGAGAAGTAATCGTCTTTGGAGCATCGGCCCGCTGCATCGATGCGTGGGCCACTTTTCTCCCGGGATCAGGAGCCATCCATGAACACATCTTCCAGTTGCCATCTCTTCCGCGCCGCGCGGTGGTCGACGAGCGTCGCGGCGGCGGCGGCGCTGCTGGCAGGCTGCGCGACGGCACCTCCGCCCACCGCCACCGCTGCCGCGCCGGCCGCCGGGCCGGACTCCGCCGTGACGACCAGCCCCACGCCCCGGCCACCCACGTCCGGCCCGGGGGCTGCCAGCGTGGCGGGCCAGGCTCGCACCTTCTCGACCCAGCTGGCCACTTACACGGCGGTCGGCTTCAATGCCGTGCCGGGCTGGGGCCGCGACGACTTCACCGAAGGCTGGCCCGCGTTTCTCGGCAGTTGCAAGGTGCTGACCGGCCGCGGCGCCGAATGGAAGGAGGTCTGCGACCGGGCCAACAAGGTGGACCCGAAGAACGGCACCGCGATCCGCAACTTCTTCGAGAGCGGCTTCTCGGCCTACCAGATCCGCGACGACGACCGCAAGCCGGACGGCGTGGTGACAGGCTACTTCGAGCCCGAGATCGCCGGCAGCCGCACCTATGCGCCGCCCTACATCTACCCGGTGTACGGCCAGCCGGAGGACATGCTGTTCGTCGACGCGCGCCGCCTGCCGCCTGGCACCGGCACCGTTGCCGCACGCGTCGAGGGTCGCAACGTCGTGGTCCAGACCGGGCTCAGCACGCGCGACATGGGCGCGCCGGGCCTGTATGCGCTGGACATGTCGACGATCACGCGCGACACGCTCGACCGCAAGGTGCGCCTGCGCGTCGAGGGGCGGCAGCTGCTGCCGTATTTCACCCGGGAAGAGATCGAGACCAAGGGCGCGCCCAACGCGAAAGTGCTGGCCTTCGTGAGCAGTGCCACGGCGCTCTACGAGATGCAGATCCAGGGCTCTGGCCGCATCCGGCTGGCCAATGGCGAAGTGATCCGCGTGGCGTATGCCGAGCAGAACGGGCAGCCGTTCCGCCCGACACTGGCGCAGAACAGCGCGGGCAAGCCGGCCAACAAGGTGCGCACGCGCGGCAGCGCGATCGAACTCGAACTGGACGACGACGACGATGACGCGGACGACGGTGCCATGGCCGGCATCCGGGTGCGCGGCTTCACGCTGGCACGGCCGACCGCGAGTGGCGCCGTCATGGTGCCGGGCCGCCGCACTGCGGGGCAAGTGACCGGCTCCGGCATCAAGGACCCGAGCTACGTGTTCTTCAAGGAGGCCGCGGCCAGTACCGGCGGCCCGGTCGGCGCCTTCGGCGTGCCGCTGTCGGCCGGCCGCTCGATCGCGGTCGACCCGCGCAGCACGCCGCTGGGCTACCCGGTGTTCGTGTCGACCCGCACGCCAGGCACCGGTGCGCCGATGCAGCGGCTCACGATTGCGCAGGACACCGGTGGGGCGATCCGCGGCGCGGTCCGAGCCGACTATTTCTTCGGCAATGGCACCCAGGCCGCGAACCAGGCCCGCCGCATGAAGGAGCGCGGCCAGCTGTGGATCCTGCTGCCGCGCGGGCTCGCCGTGGCCGCAGCCGCGACCTCGTCGATACGTACCCGTGGCGCGGCAGTTGGTTCGGACCTGCCGCAGTGCCTGGTCCCGGTCGAAGGCCAGTGCGTCGATGACTGAGCCGACGTTCACCCCCCGGCTTGTTGCCCGGGGGAAAAGGCGCTGCACGCCAGCCATCTAGGCATGCAGGAAACCCTCTCCTCCGAGCAAAGCGTGGAACTGGTGGCCCTGTGGCGCCGCCGGCAGACGCTCGGCCCGGACGAAGTGGGGCGCATGTACGGCATCGTCGGCGGCGCGCTCAAGAGCTGCAACCCGCCGGAACTTCAGGTGCTCGGCGAAGGCCGGCAGGAGCTGGTCGCGCAATTCATCTACGTCAAGGTGCTGCGGCTCGACGCCGACCCCGACGAGGCCGATGAAGCGTCCGCCGTCGAAAGGAGCAACCACAGCGCACCGTCCACCAGCTTCGCGCTGTGCGCGTACTTTCGCCGCTACCTGATCGACTGCACGCGCGCGAGCAGCTTCCGTCGCAAGCTGTCGATCGGCGACCAGGTCAGCGAAGCGCAGCTCGACGAACAACTCGGCGCCGATGACGGCACGGCCGACGAACTCGCCGAGCACGGCCTCGACGGCGCCGCGGTGCAGGCCGCGGCACGCGCCTTCATCGCCGCGCTGCCGGAGCCCGAGCGCATCCTGCTGTGCGAAGGCTTCGGGCGCGAGACGGCCGGCGGCCTGTCGGGCGTGGCCTCGCGCCATTCGATCGCGTCCTACCACTACCGCGCCGGCCGGCTCGGCCTGGTGCACAAACGCGAAGGGCTGCCCGCCGACTACGCGCGCACCACGCTCGGCCAGTGGCTCACGCAGACGCTCGGCATCGCGATCGAGGCCGACAACATGGGCGCGATCCTGCAGGTTTTCAAAATCCTCGGCGCTGAAGCGTCTTATGCCTGAAGACATAGCCATTCAGGACATTCACGCCATGCACACCGAACTCTGGCCCCCGCTCAGCCTGATCCGAAGCGCCTTCGAGCGCGACCCCGCCGTCGCGCCGGGCGAACAGGTCGTGGCCCCGCCGCGCGGCAGCAACGCCACGCCGCACAGCGCCGCGCAGGACCTGCTGTTGCCCCTGACCGAATTGGCCCGGCGCCGCGAGGCCGTGGCCCGGCGGGCCTTCCCGGCCCGCTGGGCGCCGGGCCGCCTGGTCAGCCTGGTGCACGACGGGCGCCTGCTCGGCGTGCTGCTCGACAAATGCACCGGCGACGACCGCTGGCAGGGCTGGATGGCGGCCGGCGAGGCCGACTGGGCCGGTGCCTGCGACGTGCTGCTGGAGCCGGGCGACGAGCCCTTCGAGCCGCTGTTCGGGGTGGTGCAGGCCTGGAACCCGGTCACGCTCACACCGGCGCCGCAGTTGTGCGCGCGCGTGCTCGGCGAACTCTCCGCCACCCGGCTCGCCGCAGTGCGCGCCGTGCACGACGAGTGGATGACGCAGCAACCCTTGGCCATCGACGCCGCGCCGGGGCACATCGCGCTGCGCAGCGCCGGCGGCGTGTTCACCGTGCTGTCGGGCACGCCGCTCGGCAGCAACGACCCGCGCGCCGAGTACCAGGCGCTGTACCGCGACGTGGCACAAAGCCTCGGCGCGTCGCTGCAGGCTGCACCCGCACCGCAAACCTTGCCGCCGGCGGCCGATGCGATGGCCGAGGGAGGCTGGAGTGCGCGGTTGCGCCGCTGGTTCGGCGCCGACATGCTGGTGCGCCCGGCCTTTGCGCTGCTCGCGCTCGTGGTGGTGGTGCAGGGGACGGGCCTGCTGAACCGCGGCGGCGAGGACGAGGAGGTGCGCTTCCGCTCGGTGCCGAACGCGCCTGCTGCCACGCCGGCGCAATTGCTCGTGCAATGGAAAGCCGGTGTCGATCTCGACGAGGCCGCGCTGGCGTTGCGCGCAGCGTCCGCGGAGCTCGTGGCCGGCCCCGATGCGCGTGGCGCCTGGCGCCTGCGTGCGGTCGACCCTTTAGCGGCCCGTGCGGCGCTGGCCGCCTCGCCGCTGGTGGACACGGTTCGCCTGGCCGACGGTTCCGGAGGCCAATGATGGCGGTCACACGCTGGCTCGGTGCGCTGCTGCTCTGGATGGCAGCCGCCGTGCCTGCGTGGGCGGTGCAGCGGGCCCTGCTGGTGGGCGTTTCGGAATTGGTCAACCAGCCGCAGGCGCTGTGGCTCCAGGCGCCCCGCAACGACGTGCTGCTGATGCGCACGGCGCTGCAGAAGCACGGCTTCGCGGCAAGCGACATCACCACGCTGGCCGATGGCGTGGGTGGCGCGGCACTGCCCGATGCGCAGGGCATCCAGGAGGCGCTCGGCCGCCTGCTGGACCAGTCGAAGAGCGGCGATTTCGTGCTGCTCTATTTCTCGGGCCACGGCACGCGGCTGCGCGACAGCAGCAAGCGCTACCAGGAGCCCGACGGCCTGACCGAGAACTTCCTCGCGCGCGACGTGCGCGGCGCGGTCGGCACCGACGCCGCGCTGGCCGGCGGCCTGCGCGATGTCGACTTCGATGGCTGGGTGCAGGCCTTCCTCGCGCGCAACGTCTTCGTCTGGTCGGTGTTCGACACCTGCTCGGCCACCTCGATGACGCGCGGCGCCGTGCGTCTGCCCGCGGCGGACGAACCCGGGGAGGACGAGGTGCGCTGGCGCGGCGTGCGGCCGGCGCAATTGCGCAATGTCGCCGGCGCCGGGCCGGCGCCCGTGTCGACGGTCGTGCCGCCCGCGTCGCCGGCCACGGCCCGGGCCCGCTATGTCGCCTTCTTCGCCTCCGAGAGTCACCAGGTCACGCCCGAGTTGCGGCTGCCGCGCAAGAGCCGCAGCGCGCAGCCGCAGGGTCTGCTGACCTGGGCCGTTGCCGAGGCGCTGGAGCGCCGGCCCGCCACCTGGCGCGAACTGTTCGACGGCGTGCTGACGCTCTATCCGCCGGTCGTCGAGGAACTGGCCCAGCGCTTTCCCTCGCGCGAGCTGCCGTCGCCGGTGGCCGAAGGCAACCTCGATGCCGCGCTGTTCGCCAACAGCCCGCGTGCCGTGTCGACGCGGCCGGTGTGGCGTGCGCAGCG
>SEGN01000554.1 GCA_004211245.1 Variovorax sp. | reverse complement strand
CCCGCCGCATCGGCCGCGCTGGCCCGCGCCAGTGCGGCATCGGCCGGCGCGGTGAAGCCGGCGCGCATCGACAGGTCGGTGAGCCGGGCCGTCTCGGCGCGCGAACGCGTGTCACGCTCGGCCACCGCAAGCTGCCGTTCGCAGGCACGCTCGCCGAAGTAGAGGTTGGCCGTGTCGGCCGCCACCGAAACCCGCGCCTGGTGCCACTTGGCATCGGCGCCCGCCAGCCGCAGCGAGGCCGCGTCGCGCCCGCCGCGCAGCTTGCCGAACAGGTCGATCTCCCAGCTGGCCTGGGGCCCGGCCTGGCCGGTGGTGATGATCGGCGCGGCGGCCAGCGACGACGTGCCGGTACCGGTGCCTGCCGCGCTGCTCGCCCCGGTGCCGCCTGCGCCGCCGAACTGCGAGTTGCTGCGGGTGGCCGAGAGCGATCCGTCGAGCTTCGGCAACAGCGCGGCGCCGGCCGCCACGCTGGTGGCCCGCGCATCGGTGATGCGCGCCGCCGCGCTCGCAAGCGTCGGGCTGGCGGCCTCGGCCGCTTCGATCAACTCGACCAGCAGCGGGTCGTCGAGCTGCCGCCACCAGTCGGCCAGCGCGGCCGGCGAGCCGCCATGAGGCAGGGCAGCCGAGCCGCCGGGTTGCGGCAGTGGTGCATTCCACTGGGCAGGGAAGGTGGCGGGCGCCATGGCCGGCGGGCGCGTGAGGCCGCAGGCGCCGAGTGCCAGGGGCAGTGCCGCGGCGGCGCCGAGCAATTGCAATCTGCTGCGAAGGCTCATGAGGCTTGCTTCTTCTTTGACATGCTGCGTGCCGCAGCCTTGAGAGGGACACGCCGGCCGCGGCGTTGTGCCTCCGCGGCGACCAGCGCGAGAGCGTAGCCGACCAGCCGGTCGGCCCAGGTATCGATTTGCTGCGGCGACTGGAGCAGGCCGGGGCGCACGACCTCCATGACCTCCTGCATCACGAACAGCTGGATCGCCAGGCCGGCCAGCGAGAACGCGAGCCGGTGCGTGTCGTCGTCGGCGCGCGAGAGCTGGAGATGGCGGCACAGCAGCGCCACCAGTGCCTCGTGCGGGCCCTGGATGTCGCGCTCCAGTTCGGTCTTCCACTGGCTCGTGGGCTCGATCAGCTCGCGCATGTGCAGCCGCATGCACTGGCGCGCGATTTCGCCCTGCTTGAGCGCATCGAGGTAGCCGGCCATGAAGATGCGCAACGCTTCTTCCAGCGACAGCCCGGGCGCCGAGAACTGCGCCACCAGCGCGCGTGGGTCGCCGCCCAGGGGCTCGGTGAAGGTCGCTGCATAGAGCCCGGCCTTGTCGCCGAAGTAATAGCTGATCGCGGCGATGTTGGCCTGCGCCGCCTGTGCGATCTCGCGCGTGGAGGTCTTGGCAAAACCTTTCTCGGCGAAGAGCGCGAGCGCGGCCAGCAGGATGCGCTGACGGGCTTCGACGCCGTCGGCGCGTGCGGTTCGGGTGATGGGTGGTGCGGGCATGCGCGGTGGATTAGACCACCGACATCAAACGATTGATTGACTTGACTCGGCCGCTCGCAGGGTCATTGCTTCGCACAGGAAGCCGGCCGACCCGACGGCGCCGTCG
>SEGN01000553.1 GCA_004211245.1 Variovorax sp. | reverse complement strand
CCCGGCGAGGACGGCCTGGGCCGGCGCTACTACATCAACGACACCGGGACCGGCAACACCGTCAACCTGAGCCACCCGCGCGTGCTGCAGATGGTGACCGACAGCCTGCGCTACTGGGTCACCGAGATGCACGTCGACGGCTTTCGCTTCGACCTGGCCACCATCCTCGCGCGCGAGCCGCATGGCTTCGACGAGGGTGGCGGCTTCCTGAAGAGCTGCCGGCAGGACCCGGTGCTCTCCAGCGTGAAGCTGATCGCCGAACCGTGGGACATCGGCCCCGGCGGCTACCAGGTCGGCGGCTTCCCGCCGGGCTGGGCCGAGTGGAACGACCAGTTCCGCGACACCGTGCGCGCGTTCTGGAAGGGCGACGAGGCGATGGCGCCGGCGCTGGCGCAGTGCCTCACGGCCAGCAGCGACCGCTTCAACAACCGCGGCCGCCGGCCGTGGGCCAGCGTCAACTTCATCACCGCGCACGACGGCTTCACGCTGGCCGACACGGTGAGCTACAACGAGAAGCACAACGAAGCCAACGGCGAGGACAACCGCGACGGCCACGGCGACAACCGCAGCTGGAACTGCGGCGTCGAAGGCCCGACCGACGACGAGGCCGTGCTCGCGCTGCGCGCGCGCCAGCAGCGCAACCTGCTCGCCACGCTGCTGCTCTCGCAAGGCACGCCGATGCTGCTGGCCGGCGACGAGTTCGGCCGCACGCAGCAGGGCAACAACAACGCCTACTGCCAGGACGACGACATCAGCTGGGTCGATTGGGAGATCGCCAACAGCCCGCGTGGCCAATCGCTCACGCAGTTCGTCCAGCACATCACGCACCTGCGCCAGACGCTGCCGGTGCTGCGCCGCAACCGCTTCCTCACGGGTCAGTTCAGCGAGGCCGCGCAGGTCAAGGACGCGACATGGCTCGCGCCCGATGGCGCCGAGATGGACCAGGCCCACTGGCAGGATCCGCAGACACGCTGCTTCGGCCTGCTGCTGGAAGGCACCGCGCCCGGCTCCTCGCTGCCCAAGCCCGCGGCCGACGCCAGCGTGCTGCTGGTGTTCAACGCCTGGGAGGGTGCCATCGACTTCAAGCTGCCGCCGCGCGGCAAGCAGCGCGGCAAGGTGTGGACGCGCGTGGTGGACACCGCTCTCGAAACGCAGGCGGAGGACGCCTTCAAGGCCGGCCACCTCTACACGGTGACCGGGCGCTCGCTGCTGGTGTTCTCGTCGTCAGCTGCCTGAGTTCTAGGCGCCGCCGATGATTCGCATGTCGCGGTCTGCGCCGTCATCGAGAGCGGCCAGCGCGGCTTGGTAGGCCGGGCTGTCATGCGCAGCCGCGGCCTGCTCGACGGTGTCGAATTCCAGCAGAACCGTGCGTTGCATCATCCCCATCTCGTAGACGGTGGACGGCTCGCCACGCGCCAGGAAGCGGCCCCCTGCCGCCATGAGCGCGGGTCCTGCGAGCTTGGCGTACGCCGCCACTTTCTCGGCGTCCTTGATCTCGCGATAGGTGGTGACCCAGTAGGCTTTCGGCATATCTGTCTCTCCTTACATGCTGGCTTCTAGCATCGCTTCGTAATCGGTATCGGAGGCGACGCGCGGATT
>SEGN01000552.1 GCA_004211245.1 Variovorax sp. | reverse complement strand
GGGTCAAAACCTTGGAACAAACTTCCGACTCGACTCGATGGTGGAGGTAAACGGGATCGAACCGATGACCTCTTGCATGCCATGCAAGCGCTCTCCCAGCTGAGCTATACCCCCATTGCACTGAACCCGGATTTGACACCGTGCTCTGCGCGTCGAGCCTCGAATTATAGCCCGAATTTCAAAGCGCCCTCAAGCGCGCCAGTGCGGTTTCGCGAGAAAACAGCGCCAGCACCGCATCGAGCGACGGCGTCTGGGGTGTTCCGAGCAGCAGCACCCGCACCGGCATGGCCAACGCAGGCATCTTCAGACCCTGCGCTGCGAGCACTTCCTTGATGCCAGCGGCGATCGCGGCTTTGTCCCAATCGACGCCTGCGAGCCTGTCGGCCAGCGCGGCGACCGCTGGACGGATCGCGTCGCTCAGGTGATGGTTGCGGTCTGCCTCGCTCGCCGTCACATCGGCGTAGAAGCGGGCGGCCCAGTCGGCGAGCACCACCGTGGTGTCGCAGCGGTCCTTGAACAGCGCGCAGATTCCGGGCAGCCGCTCGTCGGCCACGATGTCGCGCTTCTTCAACTGGGTGGCGACGAGCTCGGCCAGCGCCGTATCGTCCATCTGCTTGATGTAGTGCGCGTTGACCCAGCTCAGCTTGGCCGCGTCCCATTGCGCCGGGCTCTTCGACAGGTGCGTGCCATCGAACCATTGCACCAGCTGCTCGCGCGTGAACAGCTCTTCGTCGCCGTGGCTCCAGCCGAGGCGTGCGAGGTAGTTGAGCATCGCTTCGGGCAGGTAGCCGTTCTCTTCGTACGCCGTCACGCTGACCGCGCCGCGCCGCTTCGACAGCTTCTGGCCATCGTCGCCGAGGATCACCGGCACGTGCCCGAACAGCGGCAGCGGCGCGCCGAGCGCGCGGAAGATGTTGATCTGCCAGGGCGTGTTGTTGATGTGCTCGTCGCCGCGGAACACATGGGTGATCGCCATGTCCCAATCGTCGACCACCACCGCGAAGTTGTAGGTCGGCACACCGTCGGGCCGCTGGATGATCAGGTCGTCGATCTCGCGGTTGTTGATGGTGATCTCGCCCTTGACCAGGTCGTCCCAGGTCACGTCGCCGTCCACCGGGTTGCAGAAGCGCACGACCGGCGGCACGCCTTCGGGCACCGGCGGCAACTGCTTGCCCGGCTCCGGCCGCCAGCGCCGGTCGTACAGCGTCTTCTCGCCCCGCTCGCGTTGCGCTTCGCGCATGGCGTCGAGTTCGGCCGGCGTGCAGTAACAGTGGTACGCCGTGCCCTCGGCCAGCATCTGCGCGATGACCGCGTGGTAGCGGTCAAGGCGCTGCATCTGGTAGACCGGCCCCTCGTCGTAGTCGAGGCCGAGCCACTGCATCGACGCGAGGATCTGCTCGGTCGATTCCTGCGTGGAGCGAGCGACATCGGTGTCCTCGATGCGCAGCACGAACTCGCCGCCATGGTGCCGTGCGTAGGCCCACGAATAGAGCGCGGTGCGCGCGGTGCCGAGGTGCAGGAAGCCGGTGGGCGATGGCGCGATGCGCGTGCGTACTTTGCGGGTCATGAAGTGAGGGTGCCGAGGCCGCGCAGCAGGTCG
>SEGN01000551.1 GCA_004211245.1 Variovorax sp. | reverse complement strand
GGCGCCATGGCCACGAGCCCGAGGGCGGCGCCGGCCTGAAGAAGGGTTCTGCGTTGCATGGTGATGGACTCCTGAGGTGAATTGAAGGAACGCGATCAGACACTGAGATAGGCGCGGCGGACTTCGTCGTTCGCGGCCAGATCGGCCATCGACGCCTGGTAGCGGATCTGGCCCTTCTCGAGCACATAGGCACGGTCGGACACCAGCTCGGCGAAGTGCATGTTCTGCTCGCTCAGCAGGATGCTCACGCCCTGGGCCTTGAGTTCGAGGATCATGTGGGCCATCTGCTCGACGATCACGGGCGCCACGCCTTCGGAGGGCTCGTCCAGCAGCACCAGATAGGGGTTGCCCATCAGCGTACGGGCCACCGTGAGCATCTGCTGCTCGCCACCGCTCATGCGGCCGCCGGGCCGGTTCGGCATCTCGCCGAGATTGGGGAACAGCCTGAACAGCTTCTCGGGCGTCCACACCGGCGCGGCGGTGCCGTCGGTCCATTGGCGCGCGGGCTGCCTGCCGACCTCGAGGTTCTCCATCACGGTGAGGTCGGTGAACACGCGGCGGTCTTCCGGCACGAAGCCGAGGCCCAGGCGCGCGGCCACGTGCGAGTCCCGCTTCGAGATGTCGTGGCCCAGAAAACTCACCGCGCCGCGCCGCTTGGGCAGCATGCCGATCAGCGCCTTGAGCGTGGTGGATTTGCCGGCACCGTTGCGGCCCATGAGTGCGACCACCTCGCCGCGTCTGACTTCCAGATCGACGTCGTAGAGGATCTGCGCCGCGCCATACCAGGCGCAGAGCGACTTGGCCTGCAGCAATGTTTCGTGGGTGCTCATCCTGCCGCTCCTGCGGCCGCGTTCACTTCCGCGGCCTTCTCTGCAATTTTCTCGAAGGTCTTGCCGGTGCCGAAGTACACCTCCTGCACCTTCGGATGGTCGCGGATCTCGAGTGGCTTGCCTTGTGCGATCAGGCGCCCGCGGGCCAGCACGATCATGCGGTCGGCGTAGGCGAACACCACGTCCATGCTGTGTTCGGTGAAGAGCACCGCGAGACCGCGGCTGACCACCAGCTCCTTGGTGAGCGCCATCAGCGAGTTGCGCTCCTTCGGCGCCATGCCGGCGGTCGGCTCGTCCATCAGCAGCAGCTTGGGCGCATTGGCCATGGCGATGGCGAGTTCCACGCGCTTGACGTCCCCGTAGGCGAGCTCGCTGCAGGGGCGGTCCGCCTGCGCCTTCATGCCGACCTGGTCGAGCAGCGCGACGGCCTGGTCGCGCTTGTGGTCGGCCGCGCGGCGCCACATCGAGAACAGACGGCCATCGTGCGACAGCATGGCCATCTGCACGTTCTCGGCCACGGTGAGCGACGCGAAGGTTTCGGCGATCTGGAAGGTGCGGCCGACACCCAGGCGCCAGATCGCGCGCGGCTTCTGGCCCACGAGTTCATGGCCATCGAATCGGATCGAGCCCTGGTCGGCCCTGAGCTGGCCGTTCACCATGTTGAAGGTGGTCGACTTGCCGGCGCCGTTCGGGCCGATCAGTGCCAGCAGCTCGCCGGCCTTGAGCTCGAAGCCGATGCCATCGACCGCCTTCACGCCGCCGAAGGATTTGCCGAG
>SEGN01000134.1 GCA_004211245.1 Variovorax sp. | reverse complement strand
GTGCCGGAGGTCGCGAGAATCTTCACCTTGCCGGCTTTGGCCAGAGGCTCGAGCGCATCGAGGGTGTCGAACGCGATCGGCACATGGCCGCCCATCAGGTCGTTGAGCAGCGGCGCCGAGCCCTTGTAGCCGACCACCGGCATCTTGAGGTTCATCTTCTCGCCGAGCATCAGCGCGAAGAAGTGCGGCAGGCTGCCGGTGGCCGGCACGCCGGCTGCGATCTTGTCCTGGTTCGTCTGCATCCAGGCGCGCAGGTGGCCGAACTCGCGCACCGGAACGGCCGGACCGACCGCGATGCCGAAGTCGTAGCTCGTGACCTGCGACAGCGCCACGTAGTCGCGCTCGGCGTCGTAGCCGTTGTCCTTGAAGACCAGCGGCGCGACCAGCATGGTGGCCGGGTTGGCCAGCAGCACGAGATTCTGGCCACTCGTGTCCTTGTAGACCTGCTGGGCGGCGAGGCGACCGCCGGCACCGACGCGGTTCTCGACGATCACCGTCACGCCGAGCCGCGGCGCGATCGCATCGCCCAGCAGGCGTGCAGCCCGGTCGGAGCTGCCGCCGGCCGGATAGGGCACCACGATCTTCAGCGTGCCGCCCTCGAGCGGCGGCGTCTGCGCGTCGGCGCTCGTGGCGAGCGCGCCGAACATCAACGTTGCGGCGGCCAGCGCCTGCCTTCTGGTGAGAGCCATGGGGGTGTCTCCTGGTTCGAATCGGGAGGGCACTCTAGCGCATGGCCCGCAGCACGGCCTGGGCGGCTACTGCGCCGTCATGCGCACGTTCTTGTCGAGGTAGTCGTTGGTGAAGAGCGTGGCCGGCTCGAACGGCTTGTCCAGGCCGATCAGGCTCTGCACCAGGTCGTAGTCCGCCTTCACGCGCGCACCGTCGAAGGCACCGAGCGCGACCTTGGTGGTCGTGTCGTCGCGCATCAGCTGCTTGATGCGTTCCCACTGGTCACGCTGGTTGTCCGGGCTCAGGCCGCTGACGCTCGCCGTGAGCGCGTCGAGGCATGGCGCGAAGTCCTTCACGCAGGCCGCGTAGGCACGCTGCGTGACCGCGGCGAACTTCTTGACGCGCTCCGGGTTGGCCGTCGCATAGGCGCCGTTGGCCACCAGCGAATTGCCGTAGACATTGACGCCCACGCTGCGCCAGGGCAGGAAGCCCAGATCGGCCCCGAACTCGCGCACCTTCAGATCGTGCTCGTTGTAGAAGTCGCTGATGATGTCGACCGACTTGCTCTTCAGCGCGCCGACCTTGGCCGGCGGGCTGATGTTGACGAAATTGACGCCGGCCGGATCGATGCCCACCTTCTTGGCGAAGGCCGGCCACATGAGCCGCGCCGCGTCGCCCGGCGGGTTGCCGATCTTGCGCCCGACGAAGTCCTTGGGCCCGTTGATGCCCGACGACTTGAGCCAATAGAAGCCCTGCGGGCTGTTGGCGTAGATCACCATGATCGCTTTCAGGTCGGCGCCCTTCCCGACCGCCTGGATCGCTGTAGGCAGGTCGGCGATGCCGAGGTTCGCGCCACCCGAACCCACGCGTTGCGCCGACAGCGCCGAGCCCTTGCCGGCTTCGATGGTGAGGTCGATGCCCGCCTCGGTGTACCAGCCCTTCGCCTTGGCGAAGTAGATCGGCGCGTGGTCGGCGGTCGGCGTCCAGTTCAGCATCAGGTTCATCGGATCGGCCGCCATCGCGGTAGACGCCGTGGCGGCGAGCAGCAGGGCAAGAAGGCGGTGGCGCATGGGTCACTCCAGAATGGAAGGTTGGGTCGGGGCTAGAATTTATATTACCAACTGTTTGGTTGACAATCAACAGAGACACTCATGGCTTCCACACACAAGGTTCCGGAGCCGGCTGCGCCGGCGAAGCGCGACGCCGCCGCCACGCAGGAGGCGTTGATCGCCGCCGCCGTCAACGAGTTCTCGCGCAACGGCTTCGCCGGTGCGCGCGTCGACGAGATCGCGCGCGTGGCGGGGGTCAACAAGCAGCTGGTCTACCACTACTTCGACAGCAAGCAGGGGCTGTACCTGGTGGCACTGGAATCGGTGTACGCCGAAATTCGCGAGAAGGAAAAGAGCCTTTCGCTCGACGCACTGGCGCCGCTGGAAGCGATGACGCAGCTCATCGCGTTCTCCTTCGACTACCTGGCCGAACACCCGGAGTTTCTTGCGCTGCTGACCGACGAGAACCGCAACCAGGGCGCCCACATCCTCGAATCGGAGCGGCTGCAGAAGATGCATTCGCCGTTCATCGAGATGCTGGAGGCCACGCTGGAGCGCGGCGTGGCGCAGGGCGTGTTCCGCGCCGACTACGACGCGATCAACCTGTACATCTCGATCGCCGGCATCTCGTACTTCTTCTTTTCCAACAACCACACCTTGTCGGCCATCTTCGGCAAGCCGCTGGGGTCGCGCGGCGCCCTGGTTCAGCGGCGGCGGCATGTGATCGAGTTCGCGCTGAACGCACTGCGCCCCTGAGCTGTCGCCCAGCATTTTATCAACCAGTTGGTTGACAGCTGGGGCGGCCAATCCTATGATTTCCGCAAGCTCCCTGAGAAAGACCTCGCATGACGGCTCCCGACAACGGCCTTTCGCCGGCTGGCTCACCGGCCGAAAGCGGTGAGCGCCCTGCCTGGCAACGCTGGGCCGCCGTGGTCGCCGTGCACGCGGCGTTCGTCGTGCTGTGGGAACTCGCGGTGCGCGTTTTCGCGATCCAGTCGTTCATCCTGCCGGCGCCGTCGAAGGTTCTGGCCACACTGGGCAACAGCAACTACCGCTGGGCCCACAACACTGGCGTGACGGCCATCGAGGTGTTCGGCGGGTACGTGCTCGGCGTTGCACTCGGCATCCTCTGCGCGCTGCTGTTCATCACGAGCAGGCGGCTCATGCTGCTCGCGTTTCCGCTGCTGGTCACGCTCAACATGATCCCCAAGGTCGCGTTGGGGCCGCTGGTCATCGTCTGGTTCAGCTACGGCATCGGGCCGAACATTCTGATCACTTTCAGCCTTTGCTTCTTCCCGATCCTGCTGACCACGATCCGCGGGCTCAACGAGACCGAGCCGGACCTGCTGAACCTGGTGCGCGCGCTCAAGGGTTCGCGCTGGCAGCTGTTTCGCTACATCCAGCTGCCGGGCTCGCTGCCCTACCTGTTCTCGGGCATGAAGGTCGCGACCATCCTCGCGGTGGCGGGTGCCGTGGTCGGCGAGTTCATTGCTTCCGACAAGGGCCTGGGCTACCTGATGATCCAGGTGCAGGCGTCGCTCGACACACCCGCCGTCTTCATGGCGGTGCTCCTCATCACCGGCCTCGGCGTGCTGCTGTACCTGCTGGTCCTGCTGCTGGAGCGCCACTTCATCACCCAGGACGCCCGCATCCAATGACAAGCCCCGCCTTCCCCACCCGCTTCGAGACCGAGCAGGCGCTCGAGGACTACCTCGCCACGCCGACGCAAGCGCTGATCGACGACCTCGCGAAGGTCGACGGCGACCTGATGATCCTCGGCGTCGGCGGCAAGATGGGCCCGACGCTGGCACGGCTCGCGCGCAACGCGATGCCGGCCGGCCACCGCGTGATCGCGGTCGCACGCTTCAGCGAGCCCGAGGTGCGCGCCATGCTCGAAGGCCACGGCATCGAGACCATCGCCTGCGACCTGCTCGATGCGACGGCGCTGGCGGCGCTGCCGAAGTGCCCGAACGTGGTGTTCATGGCCGGCCGCAAGTTCGGCGCCGATGCCGACAACCCGCTGACCTGGGCCATGAACACCCACGTGCCGGCGCTCGTGGCGCAAGCGTTCAGCGCATCGCGCATCGTGGCGTTCTCGACCGCCTGCGTCTACCCGTTCGTGCCGGTGATCGGCCAGGGGGCCGCGGAAGACCTGGCGCCGAACCCGCCCGGCGAGTACGCCAACTCCTGCGTGGGACGGGAGCGGATGTTCGAATATTTTTCGCAACTGCATGGCACGCCCGGCCGCTTGTTCCGGCTGAGCTACGCGATCGACCTGCGCTACGGCGTGCTGGCCGACGTGGCACTGAAGGTGTGGCGCGGCGAAGCGGTCGACGTGACGATGGGCCACGTCAACGTGATCTGGCAGGGCGATGCCAACGCACAGGCGCTGCGCTGCCTGGCCGCCGCGACGGTGCCGACCTCGCCGCTCAACGTGAGCGGACCCGAGACCACCTCGATCCGCTGGCTGGCCGAGGAATTCGGCCGCCGCTTCGGCAAGCCGGTGCAGATCACCGGTACCGAAGCACCGACGGCCTGGCTCATGAACACCGGCGAGGCCGAGCGCCTGTTCGGCTACCCGCAGGTGCCGCTGGCGCAGCAGATCGGCTGGGTCGCCGACTGGATCGCGCGCGAGCAACGCCTCTACGGCAAGCCGACCAAGTTCGAATCGCGCGATGGCAAGTACTGACGTAGACGCGATCGCCGTCGAGCCACTCGGATCGCCGACCGACGGCGCGCTGGAGATGCTCGGGCAACTGGTCGTGCAGAGCGGCTGGAACCAGACGCCGCAGGACTGGGCGCTGTTCGCCCGACTCGGCAGCGTCTTCGTCGTGCGCGACGCCGGCCGCCGCATCGTGGCGAGCGGCGCCGTGCTGCCGATGGGCGAGCGAGCCGCCTGGATCAGCATGATCCTGGTCGCGCCCGACGCGCGCGGCCAGGGAATTGGCCGCCGCGTGTTCGCGCACTGCCTCGATGCCGTGCAGGCCACCGGCCGCACTGCGATGCTCGATGCGACCCCGGCCGGCGAGGCGCTCTATCGCCAATTCGGCTTCGATCCGCTGTGGCGCCTGACGCGCTGGCAGCGCGGTGCGCGCCCGGCGCTGTCGACCCCGGCACCGGAAGCCGCCCCGCTCCTCGACACACTGGCCGCGCTCGATGCCGAGGCGCTCGGCTTTGCGCGCCGACCGGTGCTCGACCACCTGGTGCAGCGCGCCAACTCGCGCGTGCTGCGCCATGCCGAAGGCTTTGCGATCGTGCGGGACGGTCGCGTTGCGCACCACATCGGCCCGCTGCTGGCGACGGGCGAGGATGCGGCCGCGGCCCTGTTGGCCGAAGCCGCCGGAACCCTGCCGGGCGCAGTGTTCGTCGACGTGCCGGACGACCGGCCCCTGCTGCGCGAGTGGCTGACGGACGCCGGCTTCACACCGCAGCGCGGCTTTGCGCGCATGGCGCGCGGGGCCGACGCCCCGGCGGGCCAGCGCAACTTCATCCACGCCATCGCCGGCCCGGAATTCGGCTAGCCCGCGCGCGAGCCCGAGGAGCTTTCTTCATGCCTTTGCAACGATCCGATCTTCCCGCCGACGTGCTGTCGCTGCTGGCGCAGGGCACCGTCATTCCGGCGCACCCGCTCGCGCTCGATGCCGAGCGCCGCTTCGACCCGCGCCGCCAGCGCGCACTGACCCGCTACTACGTCGATGCCGGTGCGGGCGGTCTCGCAGTGGGCGTGCACACGACGCAGTTCAGCATCCGCGAGCGCGGCCTGTACGAAACCGTGCTGCGCGCCGCCATGGAAGATCGAAACGCCTGGACCTCGCGGCCCATGGCCATGGTCGCCGGCCTGTGCGGCGGCACCGCGCAGGCGCTCGCCGAAGCACGGACCGCCGTCGGCCTCGGCTACCACGCCGGCCTGCTGAGCCTCGCTGCGCTGGCCACCGCATCGGAGGACGAACTCATCGCGCACTGCGAAGCCGTGAGCCGGGAGATTCCGCTGATCGGCTTCTACCTGCAGACCGTCGTGGGCGGACCGATCCTGTCGAGCGACTTCTGGCGTCGCTTCGCGAGCATCCCGAACGTGCTGGCCATCAAGGTCGCGCCGTTCAACCGTTACCGCACGATCGACGTGGTGCGCGGACTGGTCGAGGCGCGCGCCGAGGAGCGCGTGTTCCTCTACACCGGCAACGACGACCACATCGTGCTCGACCTCGCCCTGCCCTTCACGGCCATGCGCGACGGCGAGGCGGTGACCGTGCGCTTCCGCGGCGGGCTGTTGGGCCACTGGTCGGTGTGGACCTCGAAGGCGTCGGAACAGCTCGCGCAGATCAAGGCCGAACTGGCCGCGAATGGCGGCGCATTGAGTCCCGCGCTGCTCGCGCTCGACTCGCGTGTGACCGACTGCAACGCCGCCTTCTTCGACGTGGCCAACAACTTCCACGGCTGCATCGCGGGTTGCCACGAGGTGCTGCGCCGACAGGGTCTGCTCGAGGGCATCTGGTGCCTCGACCCGGCAGAGGGCCTCGGCCGCGGCCAGATGGAAGAGATCGACCGCGTGTACCGCCTGCACGGCGGCGAACTGGGCGATGACGCGTTCGTGAAGGACAACCTGGCCCGGTGGCTGGCATGACGGATCCGCTCATCCGGATGCGCCAGCTGCGCAAGGTCTACCGCAAGAAGGTCGGCAGCAGGACCGAGGAGTTCCTGGCCGTGTCGGACGTGTCGATGGACATCCACGCGGGCGACATGGTGTCGCTGGTCGGGCCGTCGGGTTGCGGCAAGTCGACCCTCCTGAAGATCCTGGCAGGCCTGCACGGCCACGATGGCGGCACGCTCGAGATCGGCGGGCCGGCCGGCACCGGCTTCAACGTCGGCCGCGACGTAGGCATGGTGTTCCAGCAGCCGGTCCTGCTCAAGTGGCGCACCGTGCTCGACAACGTGCTGCTGCCGGCCGACATCCTCGGCCTCGACCGCAAGGCCGCGACGGCGCGCGCCCATGCGCTGCTCGAGATGGTCGGGCTCACCGGCAATGCCGACAAGATGCCCTACGAGCTTTCGGGCGGCATGCAGCAGCGCGCGGCCATTGCCCGCGCGCTGATCCACGACCCGAAGCTGGTGCTGATGGACGAGCCCTTCGGCGCGCTCGACGCCCTCACGCGCGAGAAGATGAACCTCGAGATGCTGCGCATCTGGGAAGAGACGCGCAAGACCTTCGTGGTCGTCACGCACAGCATCCAGGAGGCCGTGTTCCTTGGCTCGCACTGCGCAGTCCTCACGGCCGGGCCGGCGCGCATGGCAGACTTCTTTGCGATCGACCTGCCGGAACCGCGCCGGCTGCACATCAAGACCAGCGCCGAATTCGGCGCGTACGTGCGCCGCATCTACGACCTGCTCGGCGTCGAGTGAAGCCGGTCAGCCGTTCGGGTCGCGCACCCGCTCGAAGCGGTCGAACTCGACGTTGACCCAGCGGCCGTCGCGCTGCTGCTCGGTGCGGCGGATGTAGACGGTCTGCACGATGTCGCGCGTGGTGGCGTCGATCTCGATCGGCCCGCGCGGACTGTCGATCTTCAGGCCCTTGAAAGCCTCGATCAGGCGCTCGCCGCCGGCTCCCGCGCCGGCGCGCACGAACGCTGCATCGATGGCGGCCAGCGCATCGTGGGCCGCCACGGCGAAGTAGCCGGGCCGGAATCGCGAGCCGTACGCGGTCTCGAAGCCCTGCACGAACTTGCGGTTGGCGGCCGAATCGTGGGCATACGAATAGTGGTGGCTCGTGACCAGTCCCGCGGCCAGCGCCCCGGTCGCGTCGAGGTAGCTGTCGTCGGTCGCTTCGCCGGTCGCGATCAGCCGGACGCCGGCCTCGGCCATGCCGCGTTCCCTCCACGCGCGCAACAACGCCATCGGCATCGT
>SEGN01000550.1 GCA_004211245.1 Variovorax sp. | reverse complement strand
CTGTTCGACCGCGCCAGCGGCCAAAGACTATGACCACCCAACCCAAGAAACCGAACGTCGTGCTGATCCTCAACGACGACATGGGCTACTCCGATATCGGCTGCTACGGCGGCGAGGTCCAGACACCCCACCTCGATCGGCTGGCCGCGGGCGGCCTGCGCTTTTCGCAGTTCTACAACACGGCGCGCTGCAGCCCGTCGCGCGCATCCCTGCTCACCGGACTGCACCCGCACCAGACCGGCATTGGCATCCTCACCTACGATTTCGGGCCCGAGGGCTATGCGGGCAACCTGAACCATCGCTGCGTCACCATTCCCGAAGCCCTCAAGTCCAGCGGCTATCGCGCCTACATGAGCGGCAAGTGGCACGTCGCAGGCAACCTCACCGAACCCACCGACGCCTGGCCCATGCAGCGCGGCTTCGACGAATTCTTCGGCACCATCATCGGCGCCGGCAGCTTCTACGACCCCAACACGCTGACGCGCGGCAATGCCAACGTCGAGCACGAGGCCTCGGCGCGCGACGACTGGTTCTACACCGACGCCATCAGCGACGAGGCCGTCGGCTTCATTCGCCAGCATGCGGCCGAGCACGCCGACCAGCCCTTCTTCCAGTACGTGGCCTACACCGCGCCGCACTGGCCGCTGCATGCGCACGAGGAAGACATCGCCAAATACAAGGGCCGCTTCGACGCGGGCTGGGACGAACTGCGTGCCGCGCGGCTCAAGCGCCTGATCGACGACGGCATCGTGCGCGACATCTGGAAGCTGACCGACCGCGACCCCTCGCAGCCCGCCTGGACCGATGCCGAGCACAAGGCCTGGCTGCTGCGCTGCATGGAGGTGTATGCCGCGCAGATCGACCGCATGGACCAGGGCATCGGCCGCATCCTCGCCGCGCTGGAGGAGTCGGGCCAGCTCGACAACACGCTGGTGATCTTCCTGGCGGACAACGGCGCGTGCGCGGAAGACATCCCCGAGGACGTGACGGTCGATGAGCTGGTGCACAAGCTGCGCATTGCGAAGGCCCACACGCGCAAGGGTGAGCCTGTTCACTTCGGCAACAACCCCGAGCTGATGCCGGGACCGGAGAACACCTACCAAAGCTACGGCACGGCCTGGGCGAACCTGTCGAATGCGCCCTTCAGGCTCTACAAACACTGGACCCATGAAGGCGGCATCTCGACGCCGCTGATCATGCACTGGCCGGACGGCATCGCCCAGCGCGGCGAAGTGCGGCATGCACCGGGCTACCTGCCGGACATCATGGCCACCATCCTCGACGTGACGGCCACGCCCTATCCGGACCGGCACCAGGGGCATGCGATCGACCCGCTGGAGGGCCACACGCTGCGCCCCGCGTTCGAGCGCGACACGCCCGAGCGCCCGCCGATGTTCTGGGAACACGAGGGCAACGCCGCGGTGCGGATCGGCCGATGGAAGCTGGTGCGCAGGTACCCGCTCGACTGGGAGCTCTACGACATGGAGGCCGACCGCACCGAGCTCCATGACCTCGCGAGCCGGCATCCCGAACGCGTGGCGGACATGACGGCGCAGTACGACGCATGGGCGCAGCGCTGCGGCGTGATCCCGCGCGAGAAGATCCTGCAG
>SEGN01000549.1 GCA_004211245.1 Variovorax sp. | reverse complement strand
TCGCCACCTGGCCGCCGAGGCTCACGATGATGTCGCGTGCCTTCGCCACCAGCTGCGCGTTGCTCTCGGCCAGCACGCCGTGCGACAGGTAGATGTTGTCTTCCATGCCCACGCGCACGTGGCCGCCCATCAGCCAGGCCTGCGCGACGATCGGAAACTCCATGCGGCCGATGCCGAAGGCGCTCCAGAACGCGCCGCGCGGCAGCATGTTGCGGGCGTACAGCAGCGTCTCGGGCGTCGATGCGAAGCCGTACTTCACGCCGAGCACGAAGGTCCACATACCCGGCCCGTCCAGCGTGCCGTCGGCGATCAGGTCGAGCGCGAGGTTGATGTCGCCGGAGTCGAAGATCTCGAGCTCGGGCTTCACGCCGGCCTCGCGGATCACGCGCGCCATGCGGCGGACGTTCTTCGGCGTGTTCATCACCACGTCGGGGCCGCTGTTCATGGTGTTGAGGTCGAGCGAGCACACGTCGGGGCGGATCAGTGCGATGTGCTCGACGCGCTTTTCGGGCGGCAGCAGCGAGGTCCCCGGTGCGTAGACCTTCGGGTCGTCCTCGCTCGGGATGAACCGACCGCCGGGGCCGGTCGTCAGGTTGATGATCAGCTCGCGATCCTGGCGGCGGATGCGTTCCACCACCTCGCGGTAAAGATCCACTTCCATCGACGGCTTGCCGGTGCCCGGGTCGCGCACATGGATGTGCACCTGGCCGGCGCCGGCCTCGGCCGCTGCAAGGCACTCGTCGGCGATGTGTGTGGGCGTGATGGGCAGGTGCGGCGTCTGCTCGGGCTTGACCAGATTGCCGGTCACGGCGCAGGTGATGAGCGTCTTGTTCACAGGTGGCGCCCTCCGTCCACGACGATGCGGGTGCCGGTGACGAAGCGCAGGGTCGTGCTCAGCGCCTCGATCGTGGCGGCCACGTCCTCCGGCAGTCCGATGCGCCCGAGCGGCGTGGTCGCGGCCATCTTGCCCTTGAATTCGTCGCCGCGGCCCGGCACGAAGGCCGATTCGACCGCGCCAGGCGACACCGACACCACGCGCACGGCCGGTGCCAGCGCCTTGGCCAGCGCGTCACCCACGACATCGAGCCCGGCCTTTGCGGCGACATAGGCCAGGTTGCTGCCGACGCCCGTAAAGCCTGCGATCGACGACACGTTGACGATCAGCCCGTCGCCGCTCGCCTTGAGCAGCGGCGCGAAGGCGCGGATCGTCGCGAAGACGCCGCGGAAATTGGCCTTCAGCAGTTCGTCGATGAGCTCGTCCGTCAGACCATCGAGGTCGGCCGCGGCCACCGGGCGGGTGTGGCCCGCGCTGTTGACGAGGATGTCGCAGCGTCCGTGGGTGGCCTTCACCTGTTCGGCGGCCGCGTGCAGGCTGGCACTGTCGATGATGTCGGCGCGCAGCGCGCCGTGCTGCTGCCCCTGGTCGGCGGGCAACGCGGCGGCACGCGCCTGCGCATCGTCGCTCTTGCGGTGAAGCAGCACGCAGGTCGCGCCCAGCGCCGCGAGCCGTCGGGCGCTCGCGTAGCCGATGGCGCCGAGGCCGCCGGTGATGACGGCCACCTTGCCGTCCAGACGTGAAACGGGATCGAAACTCATGATGGGATGAATGTTGA
>SEGN01000548.1 GCA_004211245.1 Variovorax sp. | reverse complement strand
TTGACCGAGTTGATGGCATCCGAGCCGATGTTCTTCGAGGCTTCGGCGATGTTCTTCGCCGAGTCGGCAGCGTCCCGCCCGGTTTCCTTCAGTTCATCGGCGAGCTCCGAAGGCGTCTTGACTTGGTCGTATGGCATGGAATCCTCCTCATCGCATGGATGGGCCGCACCGTGCGACCCAAGGGCTCGAGTGTCGCGGCGGCGGCCATGCGCAGGCTGTCGGCAGGCGCAGGCACGGCCTGTAGGGCTTTGACTTGGCGAGCGACGGCGTGCGACGTCGAAGCGGATCACCTCAGGCCGGCGCGCCGATGGCAATCGGAAGGGCGCGTTTGCGCAGGCCGGAAAATCCCAATGGGTTTGTGCGTCGCAAGCCAGGGGGCTTGGAGTAAGCTGGCGCGAAACAGAACCTGCCGGAGACGAACGACATGAACGACGCCACCAAGCCCTTCAACTTCGCCAACTTCGTGCCCGGATTCGATTTCCTCAAGAATCTTGCGACCGGCGGCGCCGCCAGCGCTTCCAGCGCGGTGCCCGGCCTGCCCGGGCTCGCCAGCTGGGTGGCGCCGACGCTGAGTGTCGAAGAGGTCGACAAGCGCATCCAGGAACTCAAGACCGTGCAGTTCTGGCTCGACCAGAACCTCAACGCGCTGAAGGCCACCATCCAGGCGCTCGAAGTGCAGAAGATGACGCTGTCCACGCTGCAGGGCATGAACGTGCGGATGGAAGACCTGGCCAACTCGTTCACGCGCGCCGCGACGGTCGCGTCGCAGGCCTCTCCGCGCGCAACGGCACCGGCCGCGCCGGCACCGGTGACCGCGGCGCCGGAGGCGCCCGAACCGGGGCCGGAGGCCGAGGCCAGGCCCAAAGCCGCTGCCCGGGCGGCTGCAACGCCCGCTGCAGGCGTGGTCGACCCGCTTCAGTGGTGGGGCGCGCTCACCCAGCAGTTCGAACAGATCGCGAGCGGCGCGCTGCGCGACGCGGCCAGCCTGAAGGTGCCGTCGATGCTGCAGGCCGCGGCCGACCAGGGCACCGAAGCCCTCAAGAAGGCCGTCGCCAAAAAAACCTCCCCCAAACCTGCGGGCAAGCGCGCCGCGACCCCGGCCAAGCGCGCCGCCCCCCGAAAACGTTGAGCCGCGCTGGTCGCGGGCATTGATATGAAGCTCTTTCCTTCCGGTCACGCGACCCACCCTCAATGGAGAATGGCCGCCGGCCTCGTGCTCGCACAACTGCGCGCGCAGATGGCGTTGCCTGAGTATGCGCAATCGCCCACGCTCGGCCTGCTCTACATCACCGATCACTATGGCCACGAGGCGCAGGAGATCCTCGACCACCTCGGCGCCGAGCTGCCCGAAGTGACCGACTGGGCCGGCACCGTCGGCATCGGCGTCTCGGCCAACAACGCCGAGTACTTCGACGAGCCGGCGTTGAGCCTGATGCTGTGCGAGCTGCCGGTCGACCAGTACCGCGTGTTTTCCGGCGTCGCGCCGCTCGGCAGTGCCGAGATGGCCGGCTTCGAGGCACACACGGCACTCGTGCACGCCGATGCCGAGACACCCGACCTGCCCGAACTGATCGGCGACCTGGCGATTCGCACCGACACCGGCTACCTGTTCGGCGG
>SEGN01000547.1 GCA_004211245.1 Variovorax sp. | reverse complement strand
TGCACCGCGCGCCAGACCGCCTCAGGGTCGAGCCGGTCGCCCGCCGGAAGCACCGTGGCCGCGCCGCGCGCGACGTTGAGCAGCGCATGGATGCCGGCCCCGTGCGAAAGCGGTGCCACAGCGATCGAACAATCCGACTCCGTCGTTCCCGGAATGAGGTCGGCCAGGTGGTTGGTCACGACGAAGCTCATCTGCCCATGCGTGAGAACGCCGGCCTTGGGACGACCCGTCGTGCCCGAGGTGTAGAAGAACCACAGCGGGTCGTCCGGACCGACGGTCTCATGCGGCGCGTCCTGCCCGCGATGCTGCGCGACCAGCGTCTCGTAGTCGTGTTCGCCGTCTCTTGCACCGCCCACGCGCACCACGTGGCGCAGAGCAGGCGATGCGGCGCGTACCGCATCCACGTGTCCGGGAAACACGTCTTCCGCCAGCATCACGCTGGCACCGCTCGAAGCCCCGAGATAGGCCACCTCGGCCGGCGTGAGCCGGAAGTTGGTCGGCACCCAGACACAGCCCATCCGGAATGCGACCCAGCAGCTCTCGAACATCTGCACCGTGTTGCGCGATTGCACGAGGATGCGCTCGCCGCGTCCGACGCCCAATGCCCGCAGCGCCGTCGCCATCGCGGCGACCCGCTCCTCGATCTCCCGCCAGGACCAGGTGCGCCCGCCGTCCTCGATGACTGCGGGGCGTTCCGGAAACAGCAGCGCCGTATGGGTCAGGAGCCGACCCAGGTTCATTGCCTGCGCCGGATTCACGCGGGCTCCAGCACGCTGAGGTAGCTGGCGACCGCAGACCCACCCATGTTGAAGACGGCGCCCATCCGCGGATCGGCCACCTGCATGCCGCCGGCCGTGCCCGACAGCTGCATGCAGGCCAGCACATGCTGCGACACGCCGGTCGCGCCGATCGGATGGCCCTTGGATTTGAGGCCGCCGGAGAGGTTGACCGGCAGCCGGCCGTCGCGCGTCGTCACACCGTCCAGGATGACGCGCGCGCCCTGTCCATGCGGCGCCAGGCCCATTGCCTCGTATTCCAGAAGTTCGGCGATGGTGAAGCAGTCGTGGGTTTCGACGAACGACAGGTCGTCGAGCGTCGCGCCGGCGTCCGCCAGTCCCTTTTGCCAGGCCATCTCGGCGCCGACGAATCGCGTCGGATCGCGCCGCGACATCGGCAGGAAGTCGTTGACCTGGGTGCGCGAGCGCCAGCGCACCGGCGACACCCTGGCCCCCGCGAGAAGCTCGGTGGACAGCACCAGCGCGGCGGCGCCGTCGGACACCAGCGAGCAGTCCGACCGCTTGAGCGGACCGGACACGAAGGGATTCTTCTCCGAAGGATTGCGACAGAAGTCGAAGCCGAAGTCGCGCCGCATGTGCGCGTACGGGTTGTGCATGCCGTTCGCATGGTTCTTGGCCGCAATGGCTGCCAGCGCATCCGACTGGTCGCCGAAGCGCTCGAAGTACTGGCTTGCGATGCCGCCGAAGATTCCGGCGAAGCCCGCGGGGTCGGCGCCTTCTTCCGCCACGTAGGAGCACTTGATCAGCGTGGCCGCCACCTCGGGCGTGCGCAGGCCGTTCATCTTCTCCATGCCGATCACCAGCGTGCGCTTCATGCGGCCGGC
>SEGN01000546.1 GCA_004211245.1 Variovorax sp. | reverse complement strand
CCGCTCCCGCCGTGCGCCTCGGGGATCGACAGGCCGAACACCCCCATCTCGCGCATCGGTTGCAGCAGCGACTCGGGCACGGTCTGGTCGTGCCGGTGGATGGCTTCCGCCTGCGGCGCGACCACGTCCGTGGCGAAGCGACGGAACGCGTCCTGCGCCATGGCCACCGATGCGCCGAGCGCCACACTGCCCAGCTCCGCACCTTCGCCGGCCGCCACCAGCGCCTGGCCGGTGGCCCTGAGCGCCTGTGCGCCGCCGACCGCGCCGCGCAGGCTGGCCCAGCCCGCATCGGCTCCGAGGTGTTGCAACGGGGCGAGCGACAGCCCGAGTTCGATGTAGAGCGCTTCCAGACGCGGCAGCAGTGCGGCGATCGCGTCCACCGCGAAAAGCAACGCGAGCCGGGACTGCAACGCGTCGCCATCGAGCCGCGCGAGGGCGGTTTCTGCAGCGAGGAGGTCGGCGCAGGCCCAGGCGATCTCGAAGGTCTGCACCTGTTGCTCGTCCACCCGTGCGCTGTCGAGCCTGCCGTCGATCGCACAGGCCCGGGCCAGCGCCGAGACGCCTTCCTGGAAAAGCGGCCGCAACCGCGAGAGCAGCGCGCGCGCCTGATCGACCTGCGGCTTCAATGGCGCCTCCATCACGCCGCTGCCGCCACGCGCACGGCATCGAGGTGCGCCACGGCGTGGCGCGCCGCCTCGCGGCCGGTGTACGCGCAAGCCTGGGTACCGCCGTCGCCGTAATCCTTCACCGCATCGCCGACATGCCAGAGGTTGGCCAGCGGCGTCGTCTGCGGCATGTCGAACCCGGCACAGGAGCGCTGCGCGGGCCAGCCGTCGCGCATCACCCGCACCGACAGCATCCTGGCCTGAGCAAAATCGGGAAACTCGTCGCGAAGATCCTGCAGCGACGCCTCGACCTCCGCCTTTTCGTCGAAGTCGCCGATCGCGGGCCGCGGCACCGCATAGGCCACGTACTGATACCAGCCGGCAGGCGCGAGTTCGGGACAGGTCGCGGTGAGTTCGCCCATGTTGCACAAGCGGCGTGTCTTGCCGAAGGTGACCAGACCGGGCACGTCGACCAGCCGCTTCTGCGTCGCGAAATTGATGACGATGTTGGCAGAGGGCCTGGGCAGCGTGCGCGCGCGCGCGATGTAGTCGGGGCCGAACGCTTCGCCGCCTGGCAGGTCGACCGTGGCGCGCGGCCCGATGTTGCTGATCACCGTGCGCGCCTGCACGCGGGTGGCCACGCCGTCCTTCATCACGCTGACCCCGGTGGCGAGGCCATCCTGCACATGCAGTTCGGTCACCGGTGCGTCGAGCCAGATCTCGCCGCCGGCCGCGCGGATGCCGTCGGCCAGGTCGTTCCAGAGGCCGACCGTGCCGCGCGGGCAGAAGCCGAACCGCTTGAACGCGCCCTTCACCGCGAAATAGGTGAGGAACGCGCGCGCCGGCACTTCGTCATCGTTGGCCGCGAAGATGGCGGCGCACAGGTTGCGAAAGATCGCGTGCACGGTGTCGTTCTTCGTGTACTGGCTGAGCCACTCCTTGGTGCTCATCTTGGCCTCGGGCAGGTCGCCCGCGCGCGCATCGGCGAACTTGGTTCCGATCTTGGCCGCCTGCTT
>SEGN01000545.1 GCA_004211245.1 Variovorax sp. | reverse complement strand
GCGGCTGACGTCCCGCACTCCCACCGACGTCGTTGGTGCGTAACACTTCGCCTCCAACGCGAAGTCGACCGGAACACGGTCCGCGAGTGGACCGAGCAAGTACTCCCCGATCGCGTCACTGCCACCGTCCCGGGCTCGGTCGTGTGACATCACATCGTCCCGTCGTGGGGGCGATGAGGCGCCAGATCGCGACGGCACACTCTTCGAATGCGTGCGGTCGATTTTCGAAGAAGTGGTGAATGGTCCGCAGCATCGCAATGCCAGCAGGGTCAGATGGCAGTTGCTCGGACTTCTTCCGGACAACTGTGGTGGACGGCGCAGCCAGCACTTTGTACGCGCGGCCTTCGACCCAATCACGCCACGCCTCGGGGCAATCCCCGGCCGTCGTGTCCGCACCTTGCACAAGATCGTTGATCCAGGCGCGTGAAATCGTCGCAGCATCGAGACGGTGAACCTTGCACGGTAGTTCTGAAACCGACTCCCGCCCTTGCTCCGCCAGATCGCTGCGAGTTCATCATCAGAGGTCAACGTCGCCGAGCCCGGCGCCAGCAGCCCACGGAACCTGACGGCGCGGCCAGGAGCCGCCCGCTCGAACAACAGACACGGCGGCACCCGCAGTCGATCTGCCGGAGAACCGTGAGCAGCTTCAAATGCGTCCCGCAGCAGAAGGTTGCCACCACGTTTCGCCGTGTGCAGTTCATGACCGGGCTGCGATTGTCCCCGTAATAGGTCAGCATGCCGGTCTGCGGGACGAGCGAGTCCGGCCAATCCGACTCAGCTCCGCTGGTATACAGCGCCGACAGTTTGACCGTCTGCTTCCATGGTGATCCGGCATACCTAAAGCCGCCCATGTTGCCAACGGGGAGCAAGCGCTGCAACGGGTCATCGTTTATGTTTCCGCGTGTTCCCGCGAGGTACACGGCATCGACGTGCTAATCGGCTGTTGACAGTGCGTCACGGAATGGTGTGGTCGGCATCCGGCATGAATCAGCACCCAAAAACGAAGGTACCGACTCTGCGAGGTCGATGGACGTACCGCAACCATCCAGGTCATGAACCAGCACTCCGCCGCCGCTTTTCGAGCGGCTGGTGGTTTTCGCAAAGCGACGTTCTTGACATCGCGAGAAACGGCCTCGTTTAGCTGCGGAACCGGGCCGCCACGCCGCACAATCCCCCTGATAAGTCGCAATCTGCCCTTACTCGGATCGGCCGGACTGCTCCAATTCGACCAAACAGGCCGGTCTCCGCCGACGATGCGAAAGCACGTTCATCGGATCTCACTCGGCGATCCCGGTGCCAGTTCACTTGAGTATTTCCCCGCTAACACCCACGTGATGCACCGTGCATCACGTGTACCGCGAATGCATGCAGCTCCGGGACGAACCAATTGATCCGCCGCCGCGGCGGGCGGGTCGGCCAGCGACGACCCTTGCCTATTGACCGATTGTAGGTCAATCACCTACATTCTTTGGTGAGGCCGATCACGTTACGAATCCGCCCACCCCTCTCCACAGCACACGAGAAAGGCTTCCCATGTCGCAGACATTGACCTCCCCGCTGGAAACCAAAGGTGGTGTGCGCCGGTATGGGCTGTTCATCGACAACGAGTACGTCACTCCCTC
>SEGN01000544.1 GCA_004211245.1 Variovorax sp. | reverse complement strand
CCCCATGTCCTTCCTCTGGCCCCAGTACCTCTGGTCGTTCGCCGCACTGGCACTGCTGCCCGCGGCGTACCTGTGGTTGCTGCGCCGGCGCGGCAAGGCGGCCTTGCGCTACAGCAACCTGGGCGATGTGCGCGAAGCCGTCGCCGGCCGTCGATGGCGACAGCACCTGCCGCCGGCGCTGCTCCTGCTGGCGTGTGGGCTGATGGTCCTCGCCGTCGCGCGGCCGGTGGCGCGGGTGCCGCTGCCCTGGGCGCGGTCCACGGTCATGCTGGCCATGGACGTGTCGCTCAGCATGCGCGTGAGCGACGTGCAGCCGACCCGACTGGTCGCGGCGCAGGAGGCAGCCAAGCTGTTCCTGCGCGAGCTGCCCAAAAAGATAGAGGTCGGCCTCGTCACTTTCGCCGCCAGCAGCCATGTCGCTCAGCGGGCGACGCTCGACCGCGAGGCCCTCGTCGCGGCGATCGACGCGTTCCAGATGCAGATGGGCACGGCGGTCGGCAACGCGATCGTGCTGTCGCTGGCGGAGCTGTTTCCGGAGGACGGCATCGATCTCGCCGAGATGACTTTCGGCCGCAACAAGGCACCGGGGCGCAGCCTGGACGACAAGGTGAAACCGCCGCCCCGGCAATTCACGCCGGTGGCCCCGGGCTCGTTCGAATCGGCGGCGATCATCCTGCTCAGCGACGGCCGGCGTACCACCGGGGTCGACACGCTGGCCGCCGCGAAGATGGCGGCCGATCGCGGTGTCCGCATTCACGTGGTCGGCCTCGGCACGGTGGACGGCGAGGCCGCCACGCCCGAAGGCATGGCGATCTACATGAAGCTGGACGAGCCGACGCTGCGCGAAGTGGCGCGCATGACCGGCGGCGAGTACCACCACGCGGGCACCGCGGAAAAGCTGCGCAGCGTCTACGAAAACCTCGGTTCGCGCGTGCAGGTGCTGTCGCGCGAGACCGAGCTTGCCGGCGTGCTGGCGTTGCTCGCAGCCGTGGTGGCGATGGCGGCCGCGGCGCTGTCGTTGCTCTGGTTCGGGCGCATCACCTGAGCGCCCGTCCGTCCAGCGGCGCTTACTGCTTGCGCGCGGCGATGGCCTTTTCGGCCTTGGTCACCAGGTCGTTGCCCACGGTGGCCTTCCACTTGGCGTACACCGGGCGGGTCGCCTTCACGAACACCTCGCGCTCGGCCGGCGTCAGCTGCGTCACGGTCACGCCCATGCCGGCGATTTCCTTCAGCAGCGGCTTGTCGGCTTCGACCAGGCCCTTGCGCGCCAGCACGATTTCCTGCTTGCCGGCATCGATCGCGGCCTGCTTGACGATGGCCTGGTCGGCCGGCGTCCACGAAGCCCAGATCTCCTTGTTCACCACGAAGACCAGCGGGTCGGCCACATAGCCCCAGGTGGTCACGAACTTCTGGCCGACGTTGTGCATCTTCAGCACGGTGAACAGGAACAACGGGTTCTCCTGGCCGTCGACCGCGCCGCTGGCCAGCGCGGGCTGGGCGTCCGCCCAGCTCATCTGCGTCGGGTTGGCGCCGAAGGCCGTGAACATGTCGGCGAACAGCGGCGAACCCACCACGCGGATCTTCATGCCCTTGAGGTCGTCGGGCGATTTGATCGGCTTCTT
>SEGN01000543.1 GCA_004211245.1 Variovorax sp. | reverse complement strand
CAGATCCAGATCGCAGCGCAAGCGGGCGGCGGTGAGCTGACCCAGGTCGATCCGCGCATCGTCGAAGGCGTCGGCCACGCGATGAAGGTGCAGACCGGCGGCATGGGCGGCGGCTTCGTCTGGCCATCGCTCATCCGCAAGCTCGACCGCGTCGACGCCAGCTACAGGAACTGAACCCGCGCCATGCCCGCTGTTGCCAACGCAATCACCCGCCGCGCCGCCCTGCTGCTGACCGCCCTGCTCGTCGCAGGCTGCGCCGGCGTGCAGCGGGGCGCCGAGATCAACGTGATGACGTCGGGCGGCTTCGCGGCCGCCTACGACGAGCTTCGCCCCGCGTACGAACGCCTGAGCGGCGACACGGTCAAGACCGCTTACGGCTCTTCGATGGGCGGCGCCACCGATTCCATCCCGAGCCGCCTGGCGCGCGGCGAGCCGGTCGACGTGGTGATCCTCGCACGGCCCGCACTCGATGCGCTGGTGGCGCAAGGCAAGGTGGTGCCGGGCAGCCAGGTCGATCTGGTGAACTCGCTGATCGGCTTCTCGGTGAAGACCGGCACGCCAAAACCCGACGTCAGCACCGTCGACGCGCTCAAGCGCACGCTGCTGGCGGCGCCTTCCATCGCCTACTCGGCCAGCGCGAGCGGCACCTACTACGAAACCGAACTCCTCAAGAAACTGGGCATCGAGGCCGAGGTGAAACCCAAGAGCAAGCGCATCCTGAGCGAGCGCGTCGGCAGCGTGGTGGCGCGTGGCGAGGCGGCACTCGGCATGCAGCAGGTGAGCGAACTGCTGCCAATCGCAGGCACCGAGTTCGTCGGCGTGCTGCCGCCCGAAGTGCAGCGCATGACGGTCTTCTCGGCCGGCATCGCGACGACCGCAAGGGAGCCGGCTGCAGCGAAGAAGATGATCGCGTACTTCGTTTCGCCCGCAGCCGAACCGGTGATACGCAAGAGCGGGCTTGAACCCGCCCGCGCGCCCTGAACGCGCCGCGAGGTGCGCGGCATAAACTCGCCGATCCTTCCTCCCCGCAACCGGAGCCTGCATGAAGCGACTCGCCGCCACCCTGGCCCTGACTCTGGCCGCCGCACTCGCACCGCTGCATGCGGCCACGCTCGAGACGCGCAGCTACACCGTCGAAATCACGCCCCTCTGCGGCGAAGCCGTGACCGACTGCGAACAGTTTGCGTACGCCGGCACGCACAACCGCACCGGCAGCCGCATCAACATGACCGGCAAGCCCGGCATGCGCAGCTGCCCTCCCGGATGCGACCCGACCGGCTACCAGTTCTACGACCGGAACGTCAGCTACTTCGTCGGCCGCGACGGTTGGTTGATCATGCACGACGGGCGCAAGACCGTGTTGCGCGAGTTGGGCACTTGGCGCAACTGAGCTTCCGGCCATGACCGTTGTTTCTTCAGTTGTCCAAGCGTTCGCGCCCACCGGCACGCTGCGCGCATCGATCAACCTCGGCAATCCGATCCTCGCCAATCGCGACGCCTCTACCGGTGAGCCGGTCGGCGTCTCGATCGACCTGGCACGTGCGCTGGCCGAACGGCTCGGCCTGCCGTTGGAGCTCATGGTGTTCGATAAGGCTGCGCAATCGGTCGACGCGGTGAAGAACGGCGC
>SEGN01000542.1 GCA_004211245.1 Variovorax sp. | reverse complement strand
GAACACGCCGATCATCAGGCCCGACAGGATCAGGAACGCGCCCATGTACTGGTTCACGCGCTCGGTGATGACTTCCCAGGCGGAGATGACGACGACGACCGTGATGAACGCGGTGAGCAGCACGAGCCACAGCGAGATGCCGTCCACCCCGAGGTGGTAGCTCACGTTGAAGCGCGCGATCCAGCTGTCCTTCTCGACGAACTGCATCGCAGCGGTTCCGTTCTGGAATCGCGTGAACAGCGGAATCGTGACCAGGAAGCTCGCAATCGATGCGACCAGGGCGACCCAGCGCACGCCCTTCGCGTGCTCATCGCGGCCGAACGCCAGCAACACGGTGCCGAATGCGATCGGCATCCAGATGGCAAGGCTCAACAAACCCATTTTTATTTTTCCCCAGCGCTGCCGCTTATCGGTTGAACCAGATGAAGTACGTCATCAGGACGAAGACGCCAAGCAGCATCGCGAATGCATAGTGGTAGATGTAGCCGGTCTGCAGCCAGCGCACCGCGCCGGACACGCGGCCGATCAGCTTCCACGAGCCGTTGACGATGGCGCCGTCGATCACCGCCTGGTCACCGCCCTTCCACAGGCCGACACCGAGCGCACGGGTGCCGCGCGCGATGATGTTTTCGTTGATCCAGTCGAGGTAGTACTTGTTCTCGAGCAGGCGGTAGATCGGGCCGCAGGCGCGCTTGATCGCGGCCGGCAGCGCCGGGTTGATCATGTACATGTACCAGGAGAGCACCACGCCGGACAAGGCGAGCCAGAACGGCGCCGTCGTCAAGCCATGGATCGCCATCGCGACCGGGCCATGGAACGCCTCCGCCATTTCGCGCATCGCATGGTGCTTGTCGAGATTGAAGAAGATCGCGTCCTTGAAGAACTCGCCGTACAGCATCGGCTGGATCGTGATGAAACCGATCACGACCGACGGGATGGCCAGCAGCACGAGCGGCAGCCAGACGACCCAGGGCGACTCGTGCGGCTTCGCATCGTGGCCGTGGTGATCGTCATGGCCATGGTGGTCGTCGTGGCCGTGGTGCGCGTCCGGGTTCTGGTCGTAGCGCTCCTTGCCGTGGAACACCAGGAAGTACATGCGGAACGAATAGAAGGCCGTTACGAACACGCCGGCGAGCACCGCGTAGTAGGCGAACTGCGCACCCCACAGGTGGCTTTCATGCACGGCCTCGATGATGCTGTCCTTCGAGTAGAAGCCCGAGAAGAACGGCGTGCCGATCAGCGCGAGCGAACCCAGCAGGGACGTGATCCAGGTGATCGGCATGTACTTGCGCACGCCGCCCATCCAGCGGATGTCCTGGTTGTGGTGCATGCCGATGATGACCGAGCCCGCGCCGAGGAACAGCAGCGCCTTGAAGAAGGCGTGGGTCATCAGGTGGAACACCGCAACGGAATACGCCGAAGCCCCGAGCGCCACGGTCATGTAGCCGAGCTGCGAGAGCGTCGAGTACGCGACCACGCGCTTGATGTCGTTCTGGATGATGCCGAGAAACCCCATGAACAGCGCCGTGATGGCGCCGATCACGAGAATGAAGCTCAGGGCGGTGTCGCTCAGCTCGAACAGCGGCGACATGCGCGCCACCATGAAGATGCCGGCCGTCACCATCGT
>SEGN01000133.1 GCA_004211245.1 Variovorax sp. | reverse complement strand
AAATTCGACACATTCTTCAGGAGTCATTCCATGGGTTCTTTTTCAATCTGGCACTGGCTGATCGTGCTGCTCATCGTGGTGATGGTGTTCGGCACCAAGAAGCTGCGCAACATGGGCGGTGACCTCGGCGGCGCCGTCAAGGGTTTCAAGGACGGCATGAAGGACGGTGCCACGACCGACACCACCACAACCACCACGACGCCTCCGGCGCAGGTGAGCGGCAGCGCGGCCGCCGACAAGTCGACGATCGACGTCGAAGCCCGCCAGAAGTCCTGAGCAGGCCGTGCTCGACCTCGGCATCGAAAAGATGGCGCTGATCGGCGTGGTCGCGCTGATCGTGATCGGCCCCGAAAAGCTGCCTCGCGTCGCGCGCACGGTGGGGACGCTGCTCGGCAAGGCGCAGCGCTATGTCAACGACGTCAAGGCGGAGGTCAACCGCTCCATGGAGCTCGACGAACTGCGCAAGATGAAAGGCACCGTCGAGGATGCAGCGCGCGATGTGGAGCACAGCATCCACAGCGAGGCGACGGCGCTCGAGAAGAGTTTCAAGGACACCGACGAGACCGGCTACACCGCCTTGTCCGACGTCGCGCCTGTCTTTCCCGAATACAAACACCCCCGCAAGAACTGGCGGCTGAAGCAGGGCGCCACACCGCAGTGGTACAAGTCGCGCAACGGCGTGCGGACCAAGGCGCTGTCGGGAGCGGCCCGCGTGGCGCGGTTCCGCCCCCACAAGATCAACTAGTTACGACTGAGCGCCTTCGCGCGCCGGACTTCGCACCGGCCTATCACCTTCCCACATGGCCGACCCCCAGAACAACAAAGAAGACGAGCTCGCAGGCACGGAGCAGCCCTTCGTCCAGCATCTGGTCGAATTGCGCGACCGCCTGCTCTATTGCTGCTACGGCCTGGCTGTCGCGGCCGCCTTGCTGGCCATCTGGCCGGGGCCGAGCGGCCTGATCGACCTGATCGCCGTGCCGATCCGTGCGCACATGCCGGCCGACGCGAAGCTGATCGCGATCGGCGTGTTCTCGCCGTTCTTCGTGCCGCTCAAGGTGCTGGGCATGACGGCGGTGCTGGTTGCCTTGCCGTGGCTCATGTACCAGATCTGGATGTTCGTGGCGCCGGGTCTCTACAGCCATGAAAAGCGCTTTGCGCTGCCGTTGATCTTCTTCGGCAGCATGCTGGCCTACAGCGGCATCGCCTTCGTGCAGTTCTTCGTGCTCGACAAGATGTTCGGCTTCATCCAGAAGTTCACGCCGGCGTCGGTGTCGGCCACGCCCGACATCTCGTCGTACGTGGAAGCCATCCTGTCGCTCTACATCGCCTTCGGGGTTGCATTCCAGGTGCCGATCGTGGTGATGCTGCTGGTTCGGTTCGAAATGGTCACGATCGAAAAGCTTCGCGCGTTTCGCGGTTATTTCATCGTGCTGGCTTTCGTGATTGCAGCGGTGCTGACGCCGCCGGACGTGGTGTCGCAACTGGCGCTTGCCATTCCCATGTGCCTGCTCTACGAGATCGGCATCGTCGCCGCGCAGTACTTCGTGCGGCACAGCAAGGCGCCGGAGGAAGAACCCGGCGCCGACTCCGCCAAGCCCTGAGCGGGCTTATTCGGTCTCGGGCGCTGCCGGTGCGCGCCGGATCGGCGTCCTCGGCCGCAGGCCCGAGGTCACGTCGAGCTCCATCTTGTCGCTACCGCGCTGCAGCGCGAAGCGTGCGGCGGTCCCCGGCTTGAGGCCGGCCACTGCGGTCAACAGTTCCTGCACGTTGTCCGTCTTCTTCTCGCCGACGCCGGTGATCACGTCGCCCGGCCGGATGCCTGCCTTGGCGGCGGGGCCGTTCTGCAGCACGCCGGTGATGATCACGCCCTTGTCTGCCTTGACCCCGAAGGTTTCGGCGAGCTCGGGCGACAGGTCGTTCGGCTCCACACCGATCCAGCCGCGCGTGACCTTGCCGTCGCGCACGATGTCTTCCAGCACCTGCTTGGCGGTGGACACGGGAATGGCGAAACCGATGCCCATGCTGCCGCCCGACCGTGAGTAGATCGCGGTGTTGATGCCCTCGAGGTTGCCATTGATGTCGATCAGCGCGCCACCCGAATTGCCGGGGTTGATGGCCGCGTCGGTCTGGATGAAGTTCTCGAAGGTATTGATGCCCAACTGGTTGCGCCCCAGCGCCGAAACGATGCCGCTGGTCACGGTCTGGCCGACGCCGAACGGGTTGCCGATGGCCAGTACCTGGTCACCGACCTGCAACGCGTCTGAGTTGCCGAGCGTGATGACAGGGAGCTTGTCGAGTTCGACCTTGAGCACCGCGAGGTCGGTGTCGGGGTCGGTGCCGACCACCTTGGCACGGGCGTGGCGGCTGTCGTTGAGCGTGACCTCGATCTCGTCCGCACCCTCGACCACGTGGTTGTTGGTGAGGATGTAGCCATCGGCGCTCACGATCACGCCGCTGCCGAGGCCCACCTGCGGCTGCTCGCCGCCCTGGTCGCCGAAGAAGAACCGGAACCACGGGTCGTTGCTGCGCGGATTGCGCTGTGCCGCCTTGCTGGTGTTGATGCTGACCACGGCAGGCGACGCCTTCTTCGCCGCGCCGCTCAGGCTGCCCGGGGCAGGCGCCACCGAGCCGCTGGCGGGCGCTTCGATCACGGAGACGACGCCCCCGAGCGAGGTGGTTCGGCGATTCACCCACTCCGGCTTGAGAGTGGACACGACGAAATAGGCCGCGAGCAGGACGGTCACAGCTTGGGCGAACAGCAGCCAGGTGCGTTTCATGAGAGGTGCGAGAGGAGAGTTGCGCAACGCGGCCGGGCGGGATGCAGGCCGGAGCGGGATTGTCCCTCAAGCGCGGCAGCACCCTTGGCACGGCGGGGCATTTCGAGCCCATGTCCTGCACGCCATCGCGCCGGGCGGCGGCTCGGGCCACAATCCGGGCATGAGCACGACCCGCCAAGAATTGCTGCACGCTTTCGACTTGCTCCTGGCGCCCGAACGCTTCAAGGACTATGGCCCGAACGGCCTCCAGGTGGAAGGCCGCACGCAGATCCGCAAGATCGTGTCGGGCGTGACCGCCAGCCGTGCCTTGATCGAGGCCGCCATCCGGGCCGAGGCGGACGCGATCGTCGTGCATCACGGTCTGTTCTGGCGCGGCCAGGACGGCCGCGTGACCGGCTGGATGCGACAGCGCCTCGGCCTGCTGCTCGGCGACGACGTCAACCTGTTTGCCTACCACTTGCCGCTCGACGCGCATCCGGAACTGGGCAACAACGCGCAGCTCGGCCTGCAGCTGGGCCTGCTCGCCGAGCCGGGTTCGGGCGGGCGCTTCGGCGAGCAGGAACTGGGCTTCATCGGGGCACCGGTGGACGGCGCAGGCTTCGCGGACGCGGGTGCGCTGGCCCGGCATGTGGAAAAGACGCTGCGACGGCCGGTGGTGCACGTGGGCGAGCCGGCACGCGCGATCAGGCGCATCGCGTGGTGCACCGGCGGCGCCCAGGGCTACTTCGAAGCGGCGATTGCGGCGGGCGCCGACGCTTTCATCACCGGCGAGATATCGGAACCTCAGGCGCATTACGCGCGTGAAATGGGCGTCGCCTTTTTGGCATGCGGCCACCATGCGACCGAGCGCTACGGTGCGCCGGCCGTGGCCGGCCATGTGGCGGCGGCACTCGGACTCGCGCACGAGTTCATCGATATCGACAATCCCGCTTGAAACCGCTCGTCATCACGCTCGGAGACCCGGCCGGCATCGGGCCGGAGATCATCGTCAAGGCATTCCGTCAGGCGCCTGACCTGCTGCGGGGCTGCTTCGTGGCGGGCGACGTCGCGACCTTGCGCGACGCGAGCCGGCACCTCGCGCAACCCGGTCTGCCGGTCGCGCTGATCGAAGCGCCCGGCGAGGCAGCGGCGGTGCCGCCGAATTGCATTCCGGTGTTGCAGGCCGTCGTGCCGCCGCAGGGTGTGGTGATGGGCAGGGTCGGCGCCGCAGCGGGTCGCGCGGCCGGCGACGCCGTGACCTGGGCGGCACGGGCGGCGCTGCGAGGCGAAGTGGCTGCGATCGTGACCGCGCCACTGCACAAGGAGTCGTTGCATGCCGCCGGCTTCGGGTTTCCCGGTCACACCGAACTGCTGCAGGCTGAATCGGCGGCCCACCTCGGTCGGCCCGTTGCCGAGGTGCCGGTGCGCATGATGCTGGCCAACGACGAGTTGCGCACCGTGCTGGTGAGCATCCACATGTCGCTGCGCGACGCCATCGACGCCGTGCGTTTCGACAGCGTGCTGCAGACCTTGAGAATCACGCAGCAGGCGCTGTTGGCGGCGCTGGGCCGGGCCCCCAGGATTGCCGTGGCGGGACTCAATCCGCATGCCGGCGAGGGCGGGCTGTTCGGGCTCGAGGAGCGCGACATCATTGCGCCGGCCGTCGCAGCCGCCTGCGCCGAGGGCATCGACGCCACGGGACCCTGGGCGCCCGACACGGTGTTCATGCGCGCGCGGGCCGGCGCGTTCGACGTGGTGGTGGCGATGTACCACGACCAGGGCCTGATTCCGGTGAAATACCTGGGTGTGGAGCATGGCGTCAACGTGACGCTGGGGTTGCCGCTGGTGCGCACCAGCCCGGATCACGGCACCGCGTTCGACATCGCGGGAAAGGGCATCGCCGACCCGGCCAGCCTGTTGGCGGCGATCCGGATGGCGCGGGCGCTGGTCAGGAGCGCTTGAGGCTGTCGCGGATCTCGCGCAGCAGCACGATGTCCTCGGCCGGCGCAGCGGGTTCGGCCGGCGCGGCTTCATCGGTGCGGCGCAGCTTGTTGATCTGCTTGACCATCATGAAGATGATGAAAGCCAGGATCACGAAGTTCACGGCAATGGTGATGAAGTTGCCATAGGCCAGCACCGGAACGCCGGCCTTTTTCAGATCCGCCAGATTGTTGGCGACGCCGGCCGGCGCGGTGCCGAGCACCAGGTACAGGTTCGAGAAATCGAGCTTGCCGAACACCAGTCCCACCACCGGCATGATGATGTCCGCCACCAGCGAATCGACGATCTTGCCGAACGCGGCGCCGATGATCACGCCGACCGCGAGGTCGATCACGTTGCCCTTGACCGCAAATTCGCGGAATTCCTTCAACATGCCCATGGCGATGGCCCTCTGGATGGTTGTGCAAAAGTGGGGCGAGTATAGGTTCGCTTCGGGCGCGCGCGGAGCGCTCGCCGACCTCCCGTACCGTTGAATCCGCCTCTTACGCTCCGCTACAATCCCGGGTTGACCCAAGCCCCGCGTAGAAGATTGAGGACCCCCATGAGTGACATCCCCGTCGGCAGCCCCAGGATCGACACCAGCAAGCGGACATGGTTGATCGCATCCAGCTGCGCTGGCGCAGTGGGCGGTGTGGCCGTAGCCGTGCCGTTCGTGAGTACCTTCCAGCCGTCGGAAAAAGCCAAGGCGGCCGGCGCGCCGATCGAAGTCGACATCAGCGGGCTCAAGGAGGGCGAGAAGATCACGGTCGAATGGCGTGGCAAGCCGGTCTGGATCCTCAAGCGATCGGCCGCGCAGGTGGCAGAGCTGCCCAAGCTCGATCCGCAGCTGGCCGATCCGCAATCGAAGCGCCACCCTGACGAATTCACGCCCAAGTACGCGCAGAACGAAGGCCGTTCGATCAAGCCCGAAGTGCTGGTGGTTGTCGGCATCTGCACGCACCTCGGCTGCTCGCCGGTCGATCGTCTGCAGTCCGGCCCGCAGCCTTCGCTGCCGGCCGATTGGGAGGGCGGCTTCCTGTGCCCCTGCCATGGTTCGACCTTCGACCTGGCCGGCCGCGTCTTCAAGAACAAGCCGGCACCCGACAACCTGCCGGTGCCGCCCCATATGTATCTCTCCGACACGCGCCTGCTCATCGGCGAAGACAAGAAAGCCTGAGGCAGACGAACATGGCTGAATTCAAGGAAATCTCCCCGAACGCCCCGGCGGGCGCGAAGCTGCTGAACTGGGTCGACAACCGGTTCCCGCTGACCAAGCTCTGGAACGACCAGTGGGGCAAGTACTACGCGCCCAAGAATTTCAACTTCTGGTACATCTTCGGCTCGCTCGCGATGCTGGTGCTCGTGATCCAGATCGTGACCGGCATCTTCCTCGTGATGCACTACAAGCCGGACGCCAACCAGGCGTTTGCGTCGGTCGAATACATCATGCGCGACGTGCCGTGGGGCTGGCTGATCCGCTACATCCACTCCACCGGTGCCTCGGCGTTCTTCATCGTGGTCTACCTGCACATGTTCCGCGGACTCATGTACGGCAGCTACCGCAAGCCGCGCGAGTTGATCTGGGTTTTCGGCTGTGCGATCTTCCTGTGCCTGATGGCCGAAGCCTTCATGGGCTACCTGCTGCCGTGGGGCCAGATGTCGTATTGGGGCGCCCAGGTGATCGTGAACCTGTTCGCCGCAATCCCGTTCGTCGGCCCTGACCTGGCCTTGCTGATCCGCGGCGACTACGTGGTGAGCGACGCGACACTGAACCGCTTCTTCAGTTTCCACGTGATTGCCGTGCCGCTGGTGCTGCTGGGCCTGGTGGTGGCGCATTTGATCGCGCTGCACGAAGTGGGCTCGAACAACCCCGACGGCATCGAGATCAAGGCCAATCGCGGCCCCGACGGCCATCCGGTCGACGGCATCCCGTCGCACCCGTACTACACGGTGCACGACATCTTCGGCGTGGTGGTGTTCCTCACGATCTTCTCGGCCGTGATCTTCTTCGCGCCGGAGGCGGGTGGGTACTTCCTCGAATACAACAACTTCATCCCGGCCGATTCGCTCAAGACGCCGAATCACATTGCGCCGGTCTGGTATTTCACGCCGTTCTATTCGATGCTGCGCGCAACGACCGACGACATGGTCAACGTGTTCGCGCTGATCACTCAAGATCTTCGACGCCAAGTTCTGGGGCGTGGTCGTGATGGGCGGGTCGGTGATCATCCTGTTCTTCCTGCCCTGGCTGGACCACAGCGAAGTCAGGTCGATCCGCTATCGGCCGAGCTGGCACAAGTACGTCTACGGCGTGTTCGTGTTCTTCTTCCTGATCCTCGGCTATCTGGGCATCAAGTCGCCAGGTGTCTGGGGCAACCTTCCGTCCTGGCTGTTCTCGCTGGACATCGCGCAAACGGTCTCGCAGATCGGCACGCTGCTGTACTTCGGCTTCTTCCTGCTGATGCCCTGGTGGAGCCGGCTCGGCGATTTCAAGCCTGTTCCCGATCGCGTCGTGTTTGCGGCGCACTGAGCGGGAGAAAACAACAATGAAGAAACTGATCCTCACGCTGATCGCCGCGCTCGGCTTCGTCGCGGGCGCGCATGCCGCCGAAGAAGGCATTGCATGGGACAAGGCGCCCAACAAAACCAACGACGTGGCCTCGCTGCAGAACGGTGCCAAGCTGTTCGTCAACTACTGCCTCAACTGCCATTCGGCCGCGTTCATGCGCTACAACCGGCTGCAGGACATCGGCATCACCGAGCAGCAGATCAAGGACAACCTGCTGTTCACGACCGACAAGGTCGGTGAAACGATGAAGGCCAACATCGAGCCGCGCCAGGCCAAGGAATGGTTCGGTGCGGTGCCACCCGACCTGACCCTGGTCGCGCGCTCGCGCGCCGGTCACGGCGGCACCGGCGCGGACTATCTGTACACCTATCTGCGCACCTTCTACCGCGACGACACCAAGGCCACCGGCTGGAACAACCTGGCCTTCCCGAGCGTCGCGATGCCGCACGTGATGTGGGAACTGCAGGGCGAGCGGCGACCCGTCTACGAAAAGATCGAGCAGCATGGCCACCATGTGGAGGTCCTGAAGGGCTGGGAGCAGCTGAGCCCCGGCACCATGACGCCCCTGCAGTTCGAGCAATCCATGGGCGACCTCGTCAACTATCTCCAGTGGATGGCCGAACCGGCGCAGAACACGCGCGTGCGCATCGGCGTCTGGGTGCTTCTGTTCCTGGCGATGGCAGTCGTCTTCGTATGGCGCCTCAACGCGTCGTACTGGAAAGACGTGAAATAAAAACGACCACGCGGTCCGGCATCGACGGGCACGCGTTCTTGCAGAGTGGGTTGCCGCCCGGCACCCCACTCTTTTTGATTTTTAGGAGCCTTTCGCCATGATGGTTTTGTACTCAGGAACAACCTGCCCTTTCTCCCATCGTTGCCGCTTTGTGCTGTTCGAGAAGGGCATGGACTTCGAGATCCGCGACGTCGATCTCTACAACAAGCCCGAAGACATCGGGGTGATGAACCCGTACGGCCAGGTGCCGATCCTGGTCGAGCGCGACCTCATCCTGTACGAGTCGAACATCATCAACGAGTACATCGACGAGCGCTTCCCGCATCCACAGCTGATGCCCGGCGATCCGGTCGACCGCGCGCGCGTCCGGCTGTTCCTGCTCAATTTCGAGAAGGAATTGTTCGTGCACGTCTCGACGCTCGAGAACCGAACGGCCAAGGGCAACGACAAGGCGCTCGAAAAGGCGCGCTCGCACATTCGCGACCGCCTCACCCAACTCGCACCGGTGTTCCTGAAGAACAAGTACATGCTGGGCGACAACTTCTCGATGCTCGACGTGGCGATCGCGCCGCTGCTCTGGCGCCTCGACTACTACGGCATCGATCTCAGCAAGAACGCTGCGCCGCTGCTCAAGTATGCTGAACGCATCTTCTCGCGCCCGGCCTACATCGAGGCGCTGACGCCGTCTGAAAAGGTCATGCGTAAATAACGCTGCCATCCTGTCGACATGATCAACGCGCTCGAATCGTCTTCCACCCGCCCGTACCTCATCCGCGCGCTCTACGAGTGGTGCACCGACAACGGGTTCACCCCGTACGTCGCGGTGCAGGTCGACGAGTCGGTCCAGGTGCCGCGCGAGTATGTGAAGAACGGCGAGATCGTGCTGAACATCAGCTTCGATGCGACCAGCTCGCTCAAGCTGGGCAACGACTTCATCGAATTCAAGGCGCGGTTCGCGGGCACTGCGCGGGAAATCAGCGTGCCGGTGGGGCGCGTGATCGCAATCTATGCCCGCGAGAACGGACAGGGCATGGCGTTCCCGGCGCCCGCGCCGACCGCTGAAGCCGGCGCCGGCGCCAGCGCCAGCGCCACCGCACCGGCCGCTCGCAATCCCTTGCGCGACGCGTCGCGCGGCACTGAAGGCGACGCCGGCAAGGTGGTGCACCTCGTGAGCGACGACGGCACGGAGGTCGTCGGCGAGCCCGAGGAGCCGCCGCGCCCACCAGCGGGCGGCGGTGCCCGTCCAGCGCTCAAGCGCATCAAGTGAAGCGGCGTCCCTGACGGGCCCGTTAAAATTCAGACCCCGCCGCCTTAGCTCAGTTGGTAGAGCACCCGCCTTGTAAGCGGAAGGTCGTCAGTTCGATTCCGACAGGCGGCACCAGTTCATTGCGTTGTCACCGCCGCGCCTGTCGCACCTTGATGCGCACGGTGGCACCGTCCCACCCCTTGCTGCGCAACCGCGCCTGCAGCGCCGGCAGCAGTTGCCTGAGCTTCGCAGCCGCGGCGCTGCCCTGCACCAGTAGGCACCAGACCCCGTCTTCTACCGGCCCGGCCTGGATCGCGCCGCGCATCTCCGGCGGCACCAGCTCGAGGATTGCGCGCAGGCGTTCGTTCGTGTCGCGCACGCGCGCTGCCAGGCTCGCCAGCAGGGGCGAGTCGTCGGTGGCCTGTTGAAGAGAGACGGCGTTGAAACGGCGGGTCATGTGAGGGGCGAAGGGTACTCGGCAAGGCGGCTAAAATCGGCGGTTTGCCGGCGTTTGCGCCGGCTCTGGGCGGCTCGCAAGCTTGCTTTAGCGCCAAGAGCGCCCATCTGCATTCACCATATCTTAGGGATTTCGGTCACGGCGCCTGAACCTGTCGGGCGCCCGTCGATCCTCCACTCATGGCCACCAACTTCCTGACCCAACTTTTCGGCAGTCGCAACGACCGTCTCCTGAAGCAATATCGAAAGACGGTCGAGCGCATCAACGCGCTCGAGCCGGCCATGGAAAAGCTCGACGAGACCGCGCTGAAGGCGAAGACACAGGAGTTCAAGGACCGGCTCGGTCGCGGCGAATCGCTGGACGACCTGCTGCCGGAGGCGTTCGCCACGGTGCGCGAGGCCTCCAAGCGCGTCATGAAGATGCGCCACTTCGACGTGCAGCTGCTCGGCGGCATGGCGCTGCACAACGGCAAGATTGCCGAAATGCGAACGGGCGAGGGCAAGACCCTCACGGCCACGCTGCCGGTCTACCTGAATGCGCTGTCGGGCAAGGGCGTGCACCTGGTGACCGTGAACGACTATCTGGCAAGTCGCGACGCCCAATGGATGGGCCGGCTCTACGGATACCTGGGTCTCACCACAGGCATCAACCTGCCGAACATGCCGCGCGAGGCCAAGCAGGAAGCCTACCGCTGCGACATCACCTACGGCACCAACAACGAGTACGGTTTCGACTACCTGCGCGACAACATGGTGTACGAGACGCAGGATCGCGTGCAGCGCGGCCTGAACTACGCGATCGTCGACGAGGTGGACTCGATCCTGATCGACGAGGCCCGCACACCGCTGATCATCAGCGGCCAGGCCGAGGACCATACCGAAACGTACCTTGCCATCAACAGGGTGGTGCCCTTGCTGAAGAAGCAGGAGGGCGAGGCCGATCCGCGCACCGGCGAGGGCGTGGTCACGCCGGGCGATTTCACCGTCGACGAGAAGACCCACCAGGTGTTCCTGACCGAAGATGGACACGAGAAGGCCGAGCAGATCCTGTCGGAGTTCAAGCTGCTGCCCGAAGGCGCGTCGCTGTACGACCCGGCCAACATCACGCTGATGCACCACCTGAACGCGGCACTGCGCGCGCGTCACCTCTACCACCGCGACCAGCATTACGTGGTGCAAGAGGGCGAGGTGGTGATCGTCGACGAGTTCACCGGCCGCCTGATGAGCGGGCGCCGCTGGAGCGACGGCCTGCACCAGGCGGTGGAAGCGAAGGAAGGCGTGCAGATCCAGGCCGAGAACCAGACGCTCGCCTCCATCACCTTCCAGAATTACTTCCGGCTGTATGCCAAGCTTTCGGGCATGACCGGCACGGCCGACACCGAGGCCTACGAGTTCCAGGAAATCTACGGGCTCGAGACGGTCATCATCCCGCCGAACCGCGTCAGCAGGCGCGACGACCAGCTCGACCGGGTCTACAAGACCACGCGCGAGAAGTACCAGGCCGCGATCGAGGACATCCGCGAATGCTATGAGCGCGGCCAGCCGGTGTTGGTCGGTACGTCGTCGATCGAGAATTCCGAGATCATCGATGGCCTGCTCAACGAGGCCGACCTGCCGCACCAGGTGCTCAACGCCAAGCAGCATGCGCGCGAGGCCGACATCGTGGCCCAGGCCGGCCGGCCGAAGATGATCACCATCGCGACCAACATGGCCGGTCGCGGCACCGACATCGTGCTTGGCGGCAACGTCGAGAAGATGATCGAGGCGCTGGAGGCCAACCCCGATCTCGACGATGCCGCACGCGAGGCCGAGGCCGCACGGCTGCGCGCCGACTGGGCGAAGGAGCACGAATTCGTGACGCAGCAGGGCGGCCTGCGCATCATCGCCACCGAGCGGCACGAATCGCGGCGCATCGACAACCAGCTGCGCGGCCGCTCGGGCCGCCAGGGCGACAACGGCTCTTCGCGCTTCTACCTGAGCCTGGACGACCCGCTGATGCGCATCTTCGCGGGCGACCGCGTGAAGGCGATCATGGACCGGCTCAAGATGCCGGACGGCGAGGCGATCGAGGCCGGCATCGTGACGCGCAGCATCGAGAGCGCGCAGCGCAAGGTGGAAGCCCGCAATTTCGACGTGCGCAAGCAGTTGCTCGAGTACGACGACGTGAGCAACGATCAGCGCAAGGTGATCTACCAGCAGCGCAACGACATCCTGGACGCCAGCGACCTCGGCGCGCAGATCGCCGCGCTGCGCGAGGGCTGCTTCACCGACCTGGTGCGCCAGTACGTGCCGGCCGAATCGGTGGAAGAGCAGTGGGATCTGGCAGGACTCGAGAAGGCGCTGGCCAATGACTGGGGCCTCGAGTTGTCCCTGGTCAAGGACATCCAGGCCGCCGATGCGGTCTCGGACGACGACATCGTCGACAAGGTGGTGGCCGCCGCCAACGCGGCGTTCGCCGCCAAGGTCGAACTCATCGGTGCCGAGAACTTCACGCAATTCGAGCGCATGGTGCTGCTGCAAAGCATCGACACGCACTGGCGCGAGCATCTGTCGTCGCTCGATTACCTGCGCCAGGGGATCCACCTGCGCGGCTATGCGCAGAAGCAGCCCAAGCAGGAATACAAGCGCGAGGCCTTCGAGCTGTTCGGCCAGCTGCTCGACTCGGTCAAGAACGAGGTCACGCGCCAGCTCATGACGGTTCGAGTGCAATCGAGCGAGCAGCTCGAAGAAGCTGCCGAAGCCATGGAAAGCCGTGCGGATGCGATCTCCAACATCACCTACACGGCACCCACCGAGACCGGCGAGGCCGAGACGCGCGTCGACGAGGAGAGCATCCGCCGCGCCGCCGTCGGTGGCGGCCTGAGCGCCGGCGCCGCCGCCTTCGCGCGCGTCGGCCGCAACGACCCTTGCCCCTGCGGCAGCGGCAAGAAGTTCAAGCAGTGCCACGGCAAGCTGACTTGACATCAGCGGCCCGGCAAAGCCGGTTACGCGTGTTCCCGGAAAGAGCAGAGGAGTTGTTATGCCAGTGAATTTGTCTGCGCCCGACCCCGCCGCGCTGTATGCGGTACCGGGCGTGCGCATCGGCGTCGCCGAAGCCGGCGTGCGCAAGGCCAACCGCAAGGATCTGACGGTGGTGCTGATCGATGAGGGTGCCGCCGTCGGCGGGGTGTTCACGCAGAACCGCTTCTGCGCCGCGCCGGTGCAGGTCTGCCGCGAGCACCTGGCCCGCGGTCACGGCATTCGCGCGATGGTCATCAACACCGGCAACGCGAACGCGGGCACCGGTCAGGACGGGCTGGCGCGCACGCTGCAGACCTGCGTCGCGCTGGCTCGCGAGCTCGACATCGCGCCCGAGGAGATCCTGCCGTTCTCCACCGGCGTGATCATGGAGCCACTGCCCGTTGATCGCATCGAGGCTGGCCTGCCGGCTGCGCTGGCGGACGCAGCACCCGACCACTGGGCACGCGCCGCGGAAGGCATCATGACCACCGACACGGTGCCCAAGGCGTTCAGCCGGCAGGTGCAGATCGGCGGCGTCAAGGTCACCATCACCGGCATCAGCAAGGGCGCGGGCATGATCCGTCCCAACATGGCGACCATGCTCGGCTTCATGGCGACCGACGCGAAGATCAGCCCCGCGCTGGTCCAGCCGCTGGCCAAGGCGCTGGCCGACGCTTCGTTCAACCGCGTGACGATCGACGGCGACACCTCGACCAACGATTCGTTCGTCGTCATCGCCACGCAGAAGGCCGACCACGCCACCATCACCTCGCTCGACTCGCCCGATGGCCAGACCCTGGTCGGCGCAATGCGCGACGTCGCGCGCCTGCTGGCGCAGGCGATCGTGCGCGACGGCGAGGGCGCGACCAAGTTCATCACCATCCGTGTCGAAGGCGGTAAGGACGCGGCCGAATGCCGGCAGGTGGCTTATGCCGTGGCGCACTCGCCGCTGGTGAAGACCGCTTTTTTCGCCAGCGACCCGAACCTCGGGCGCATCCTGGCCGCGGTCGGCTATGCCGGCATCGGAGACCTCGATCAGACCGGCATCGACCTGTACCTGGACGATGTGCATGTGGCCGTCCAGGGCGGCCGCAACCCGTCCTACCGCGAGGAAGACGGTCAGCGCGTGATGAAGCAGAGCGAGATCACCGTGCGCATCGGGCTCGGCCGCGGCGACGCCAGCGACACCGTGTGGACCTGCGACCTGAGTCACGACTACGTGTCCATCAACGCCGACTACCGGTCATGAACGAGCAGTTCCAGCGGCTCATCGAGCGGGCCGAGCAGCTCATCGCGCGCATCGAATCGGTGCTGCCGCAGCCGCTCTCTGCGCCGGCCGACTGGAACGCTTCCATCGCCTGGCGCTACCGCCGTCGCAGTACCGGCCATGGCGTGCTGGAGCCGGTGCGCCACGTGGCGGCGATGGCGCTCGACGACCTGAAGGAAATCGACGTCCAGAAGGAGAAGATCTCCCGCAACACGCGGCAGTTCGTCGAAGGCAAGCCGGCCAACAACGTGCTGCTCACCGGCGCGCGCGGGACCGGCAAGTCGTCGCTGATCCGCGCCTGCCTGCAGACCTATGCACCGCAGGGCCTGCGCCTGATCGAGGTCGACAAGGCCGAGCTGACCGACCTGCCCGACATCGTCGACGTCGTCTCGGGACGGCCCGAGAAGTTCATCGTGTTCAGCGACGACCTCAGCTTCGACGAGGGCGAGCCCGGCTACAAGGCGCTCAAGTCGATCCTCGACGGATCGATATCGGGCTCGGCTGCCAACGTGCTGATCTACGCGACCAGCAACCGCCGCCACCTGCTGCCCGAGTACATGAAGGACAACCTCAGCTACACGCACACCGACGATGGCGAGGTGCAT
>SEGN01000003.1 GCA_004211245.1 Variovorax sp. | reverse complement strand
CTGTCCTTGTCGGCGCTGTTCAACAGCGAGGCCGCACGCACCAGTTCGAGCTTGGCCTTGATGCCGGCGTTGGTCTCGACGGCCAGCGCCTTCTCGACCATCGGGATGCGCGACTCGCTCGGGTCTTTCAGCAGCGCGTTGGCGGCTTCGAGCCGCACCGCCTCGTCCTTGCTGTTGACCAGCTTCAGCACCGACTGTGCGGCGTCGAAGGCGCCGCGCATCATGTTGTTGTTGACCACGTCCTCGGCCGTGTCGGGCACCTTGAGCTCGACGCCCGTGACCGGGTCGTAGCCCTTGTCGTCCTTCATCACGAAGACCTTGTCTTCGGTGAACTTCACCGCGTCGTCGGCCATGGCCTGGATGAACGCGGAGGTCTTGTCGTCGGCCGTGGCGACGGCCTTGTTGAGCGCGGCGACACGTGCTTCGGTATCGCCCGAGGCGATCGCCTTTGCCTCCTCGGCCGTCAACGCATGGGCCGAAGCGGCCACGAGGAAAAAAGCGGCGAACGCAGTGTGGAAAGTTCGGCGCAGGTGCTTGTTCACATCATCCTCGGCAAAAGAAAGGCCCGATCAAGACCAGCAAGGATCGGGCCTGAAGACACGTGGAAACACCGCGGAACCGGCTCTGCCGGGCCGCTGGTGTTGCCCCCTGCAAGGGGGTGGGAGGAGGCGACACGCAGTGCGCCGCATCCTGGGGGTTTACATCGATTTCCCGGCGGGTTGGTCGGGCTTCTTGTCGTTGCCTTCGATGTACGGGCTCCACGGCTTGGCCTTGACCGGGCCTGGCGTCTTCCACACCACGTTGAACTGGCCGTCGGCCTTGATCTCGCCGATGAACACCGACTTGTGCAGGTGATGGTTCTTCTCGTCCATTTTCGAAACGATGCCCGACGGTGCATTGAAGGTCTGGCCGGCCATGGCGGCGATCACCTTGTCGGTGTCGGTCGACTTGGCCTTCTCGACGGCCTGCTTCCACATGTGGATGCCGATCCAGGTGGCTTCCATCGGATCGTTGGTCAGCGGCTTGTCCATGTGGCCGGGAATCTTCTTGGCCTTGGCGTATTCGGTCCACTGCTTGATGAACGCCGTGTTGGTCGGGTTCTTGATCGACATGAAATAGTTCCATGCGGCCAGGTGGCCCACCAGCGGCTTGGTGTCCACGCCGCGCAGCTCTTCTTCGCCGACCGAGAAGGCGACGACCGGCACGTCCTTGGCCTTCAGGCCGGCGTTGCCCAGTTCCTTGTAGAACGGCACGTTGGAGTCGCCGTTGATGGTCGACACCACCGCCGTCTTGCCGCCGGCCGAGAACTTCTTGACGTCGGCAACGATGGTTTGATAGTCGCTGTGGCCGAACGGCGTGTACTTCTCGTCGATGTCGCTTTCCTTCACACCCTTGCTCTTCAGGTAGGCGCGCAGGATCTTGTTGGTGGTGCGCGGGTACACGTAGTCGGTGCCCAGCAGCACCCAGCGCTTGGCGCCGCCGCCTTCCTTGCTCATCAGGTAATCGACGGCAGGAATCGCTTGCTGGTTGGGCGCGGCACCCGTGTAGAACACGTTCTTGGAGAGTTCTTCACCCTCGTACTGCACCGGGTAGAACAGCAGGCCGTTCATTTCCTCGACCACCGGCAGCACCGACTTGCGCGACACCGAGGTCCAGCAGCCGAAGATCACCGAGACCTTGTCCTGGCCGAGCAGCTGCTTGGTCTTCTCCGCGAACAGCGGCCAGTTGGAGGCCGGGTCGACGATCACGGGCTCCAGCTGCTTGCCCATGACGCCGCCCTTCTTGTTGATGTCCTCGATGGCCATCAGCACGGTGTCCTTGAGCACGGTTTCGGAGATGGCCATGGTGCCCGAGAGCGAGTGCAGCACGCCGACCTTGATGGTGTCGGCAGCGAATGCGGGTGCGGTGCCGAGGGCGGCGAGCGCGACGCTGGCGGTGAGCGCCTTGAGTGTGAAACGACGTTGCATGTGCATCCTTCTCCGGTGGTAGTTTGGTTGGCTTCGGCAGCGCCTTCGCTGACGATGCACGGAGTGTGCGGATGACACCGGATGCCAGGAATACGCCGGGTGGCGTACGGGCTCAGGGGCGCGGGACGTGCCGGAACTGCCGCGAGACGAACGCCCAGACCAGCTTCGACGCGTCCGGCCCGGCCGCGTCGCTGAACGGCAGGCGTGCAGCGCCGCCGCTCCAGGCATGTCCCAGGCCCGCTACCTGGCACAGGGTGACGAAGATGCGCCCGGCACGGCTGAAATCGGTCACGCGCATCGGGTGGCGCTTGCCGCGTTGCAGCACCCGCTCGGGGCCCGGCGTGGCGCCCGTGGCTGTGGCCCACACCGCAGCGGTGCTGGCCGCGTTGCTGGCAGCCACCACGCTGTCGCCATCGCCATGCAGTACCAGCATCGGCGGCAACGTGGTCCCCGCCGCCGCCGCGCCCAGCGCCTTGCCGACTGCGGTGACCGGCATCGCTGGCACCCGGCGCCCGCGCATGGCGCCCAGCGCGCTGGCAGTGGACTGGGCCGCGCCCGGCGCAACGCCGGAATGCATGGCGACGGCCTTGAAACGGTTCGGATAGCGCGTTGCCAGCAGTGCGGCCATGCCGGCGCCGGCGGACAGGCCGGCGACGGCGACGCGCTCGCGGTCCACGGGGTACAGCAGGCTGACCTGGTCCAGCGCCGCGAGCAAGGTGGCCGCCTCGCGGTCGGCCTTGCCGGAGCGGGTCTCATACCAGTTCCAGCAACCGTGGGGGTGGTGCACCCTGTCCTGCTCGGGATAGAGCACCAGAAAACGTTCGCGCATGGCGATGCGGTTCATGCGCGTGCTGGCAGCGAACTCTCGCCCGGTCTGGCTGCAACCATGCAGCATGAGCAACAGAGGCAACTTCTCTCCGGGCGCGAGCTGCAGCCCGGGCGGCCGGTACAGGTGATAACCCCGTGCACCGCCCGGGCCGAGCGCCATGCCGCTGAGCCAGTCGCCGGCGCCCGGCGGCGGCTTGTGCTGCTGTGCCGCAGCGTGCACCACCTGCTTTGTCACCTGCCTGGCGATCCGCTGGCCGGTGCCGAGCGTGGCCTTGGTCAACGCGGTGAGGTTGCGTTGGTACGCGCGGGTGAGCGCAGATGTGGACGAGCGGCGGGCCATGACGCAGTCTGGACGCGAAGAGCGTGCCAGCGCGTCGGCAAAAGCCCTGCAATCAGTAGATTTCGGGCACCATCATGCTGCCGGGCACGGGCTGGCGCAGATAGTCGGCATTGCGCACCCGCGGCGGCAGAACCACCGGCGCGTGCGGCACCTCCTGGTAGTCGAACTGACCAAGCAGATGGCCGATGCAATTGAGCCGCGCTTTTTTCTTGTCGACAGCCTGCACAACCCACCAGGGCGCTTCGGGGATGTGCGTGCGATCCAGCATGATCTCCTTGGCCTTGGTGTATTCCTCCCAGCGGCGCCGGCTTTCCAGATCCATCGGGCTCAGCTTCCATTGCTTCAGCGGATCGTGGATGCGGCCCAGAAAGCGCATGTGCTGCTCTTCGTCGGTGATGGAGAACCAGTACTTGATGAGCTTGATGCCCGAGCGAACCAGCATGCGCTCGAACTCCGGGGCAGAACGGAAGAACTCCTCGTACTCGGTGTCGGTGCAGAAGCCCATGACACGCTCGACACCGGCGCGGTTGTACCAGCTGCGATCGAAGAGCACCATCTCGCCGGCCGCCGGCAGGTGCGCCACATAGCGTTGGAAGTACCACTGCGTGCGCTCGCGGTCGTTCGGCGCCGGCAATGCGGCGACGCGGGCCACGCGCGGGTTGAGCCGTTGCGTGATGCGCTTGATGACGCCGCCCTTGCCGGCCGCGTCGCGGCCTTCGAACAGGATCACCACCTTCTGCTTGCTGTGCTGCACCCAGTCTTGCAGCTTGACCAGCTCGCCCTGCAACCGGAACAGCTCGCGGAAGTAGGCCTGGCGGGCGGCCTTGTCCACGCTCGCCGGCGCGCCGGCCTCGTCGACGTGGCGGTCTTCGATCTCGAGCTCGAGCTCCTCGTCGTAGCTGTCGATCAGGTCACGCGCAATGCGCTGCATCAGCGCCTCTTGGTCTTGCAGAACGGTGGGCGTTGTCATGGAGACCATGGTGCCCGCACCGGGTGACAGAAGCATGACAGAGAACGTGCCGAGCCGGCGCCGTCACAGGGCTGACACATGACCCCATGAACATCCCGTGTCATGTCATCGCGCTTCGATACCGCCAGCGGCTCCTATGGCGGCGACGAAGCCGGATTGATCTGCGGCTATCTGTTCGACGCTGCCGCACCCCAGCCGACCCGTCCCGTCGGCTCGGCCGAGGCCGCCGCGTGGCTGGTCGCTTCGGCCCCGGCCGATGCGTACCTCTGGCTCCATTTCAACCTCAGCCATGCGCAGGCCGAGCGCTGGCTGCGGCGGCATGGGCGACTGGTCGACGCCTTCTACGACACGCTGCGCGACGGGCTGCACTCGACGCGCATCGAGCGGGCCGACGACGCACTGATCGCGGTCATCAACGATGTGCACTTCGAGTTCGGCTTCGAGCCGTCCGACACCTCGACCCTGTGGATCAGCGTCGGGCCGCGCCTGGTGGTGACGGCGCGCACCCAGCCGCTGCGTTCGGTCGATGCACTGCGCACGGCGGTGAACGCTGGCGATGCGCCGCGCTCCAGCACCGAACTGCTGGAGCACCTGCTGCGCGCCCAGGCCGACGTGCTGGTGGCGATCGTGCGTGACGCGACGCTGCGCATCGACGGCATCGAAGACGAGCTGCTGGCGGGGCGTCTCGACCACAAACGCGCACGCCTCGGCGCGCTGCGGCGGCTGCTGGTGCGGCTGCAGCGGCTGCTGGCGCCGGAGCCGGCCGCCCTGTTCCGCCTGCTGCAGCGCCCGCCCGGCTGGATGGCGTCAACCGATGCCGACCAGCTGCGCAGCGCGACGGAAGAGTTCTCGCTGGTGTTGCGCGACATGCAGGCGCTGCAGGAGCGCATCAAGCTCCTGCAGGAGGAAATCGCAGCCAACGTGAACGAAGACAACAACCGCAGCCTGTTCGTGCTGACCGTGGTGACGGTGCTGGCGCTGCCGATCAACATCCTGGCCGGCCTGTTCGGCATGAACGTGGGTGGCATTCCGCTGGCCGAGCACCACCACGGCTTCTGGATCGTGGTGGCGATCATCGCCAGCTTCACCGCCGTCGCGGCCTGGGTCGCGTTTCGCAAGAAGCGCTGAAAAGCACCGCTGGCCGGCGTCTGCTTGCTATATTTTTGATAGCGTCTGGCGCAGTACCCACGCGCCCTGCAAGCCGGTTCGATACGAAATAGAATGGCCATGTGCCGTCCATCCTCAACGCCGATCTTCACTGCCATTCCGTGGTCTCCGACGGCACATTGACGCCCGAAGCATTGGCCGAGCGGGCGGCCGGCAACGGCGTCGAGCTCTGGGCGCTCACCGATCACGACGAGATCGGCGGCCAGCACCGGGCCGCCGCGGCGGCCCGCGCCAACGGAATGAAGTACCTCACAGGCACCGAGATTTCCGTCACCTTCGCCAACGAAACCGTGCACATCGTCGGCCTCGGGTTCGACCCCGACGACGCCGGCATGAAGCGGGGTCTTCTCAAGACACGGGGCGGCCGCGGCGCCCGCGCGCAGGAGATGGCGGCGGGCCTCGCCAAGGTCGGCATTCACGGGGCCTACGAAGGCGCGCTGGGGTTCGTCGGCAACCCCGAGCTGATCTCGCGCACGCACTTTGCGCGCTTCCTGGTCGAGAGTGGCGCCTGCAAGGACACGCACGAGGTGTTTCGCAAGTACCTCACCGAAGGCAAGCCGGGCTACGTGCCCCACCGCTGGGCCTCGCTCAGGGACGCTGTGCACTGGATCACCGACGCCGGGGGCGTTGCGGTGATTGCGCACCCCGGGCGCTACAAGTTCACCGCCAACGAGGAGTACGCGCTGTTCCTCGAGTTCAAGGCGCATGGCGGCCGGGCGATCGAAGTCGTCACCGGCAGCCACACGCCGGCCGAATATGTCGAGTACGCCGACAAGGCGCTCGAGTTCGACTTCGCGGCCTCGCGCGGCAGCGACTTCCACAGCCCCGACGAGAGCCATACCGATCTGGGCAAGCTCCCCCCGCTTTCCGGGCAGCTCATGCCCGTGTGGGAATTGCTCGAAGACCGGATCCAGTGAGCGTCGTCACCCCGGCACCGCGCGGGGCGCGCGACCGCGAATCCGAGCGCATCCTTGCCGGCATCGGACTGGTGCTGTTGGCGGTCGCCTGCTTCGCGACGCTCGACACGGCCACCAAGGTCTCGGTCACGGCCGTGCCGATCCTGATGAGCGTGTGGTTCCGCTACGCATTCCAGGCGCTGGCCACGACCGCGGTGCTGCTGCCACGCTACGGCACGTCGCTGCTGCGCACGGCGCACCCCCGCTACCACGTGCTGCGCGGTGCGCTGTTGCTGATCACCAGCGTCTTCGCGTTCTTCAGCCTGCGCTACATGCCGCTCGCGGAGTTCACCGCCATCGTGCTGATCGCGCCGCTGGTCATCACGCTCTTCGCGGCCACGGTGCTCAAGGAGCGCGTGTCGGTGCTGCGCTGGACGCTGGTGGCGGGCGGCTTCGTCGGCACGCTGGTGATCCTGCGACCGGGCGGCAGCGCCTTCAGCTGGGCCATCCTGCTGCCGATCGGCCTGGTCGTGACCAACGCCTGGTTCCAGGTGCTCACCAGCAAGCTGGCGCAGACCGAGAACCCGCTCACGATGCATTTCTACACGGGCTGGGTCGGCGCGCTGCTCGCCGCATGTGCACTGCCTTTTGTATGGACGTCGCTGCCCTCCTGGCAATGGTGGGCCCTGCTGTGCCTGATGGGCGCCATGGGCACGGTCGGCCACTTCATGCTGATCCTGGCCTACCAGCGCGCGCCCGCCTCGACGCTGACGCCGTATCTCTACGCACAGATCGCGTTCGCGATGTTCGGCGGCTGGCTCATGTTCGCGCATGTCCCGGACAACCTGTCGCTGGTCGGCATGGGGCTGATCGCGGTATGTGGCGCCGCCGGCGCGTGGCTCACGGTGCGCGAGCGACGTCTTCCCATCGAACCCGCAGAATCCTGACATGGCCCAGTACTTCGAAGTCCATCCCGACAACCCGCAGCAGCGCCTGCTCAAGCAAGCGGCCGCGCTGCTCGCGCGCGGCGAGATCGTTGCCGTACCGACCGACTCCAGCTACGCGCTGGCCTGCCATCTGGACGACAAGGACGCGGTCGACAAGCTGCGGCGCATCCGGCAGGTCGACGACAAGCACCATCTCACGCTGCTGTGTCGCGACCTGAGCGAGCTCGCCAACTACGCGCGCGTCGACAACAAGCAGTACCGCCTGCTCAAGGCCGCCACGCCGGGGCCCTACACTTTCCTGCTCGAGGCCACCAAGGAGGTGCCGCGCCGGGTGAGCCATCCGCAACGCAAGACCATCGGCCTGCGCGTGCCGGACCACAAGGTGCTCAACGAGTTGCTGATGCTGCACGGCGAGCCGCTGCTGGCGACCACGCTGATCGCGCCCGGCGAAACCGAGCCGATGAACGACGCGCAGGAAATCCGGGCGCGCTTCGAGAAGCAGATCGGCGCGGTGATCGACGCCGGCGCCTGCCCGTCGGAGCCCACCACGGTGGTCGACCTCACGCCGATGGGCGCGGGAGATGAGCCGGTCCTGATCCGCCAGGGCCGTGGTGCGCTGGCGGTGCTGGGGCTCTGATCAGGCGGCGGGCCGTCTGAGAGAATCCCGCCGGTGGCCACTTCCAAATCCCCTTCCCCCCTGCGCGTCCTGACAGGCATCACCACCTCGGGCACGCCGCACCTCGGCAACTACGTCGGCTCGATCCGCCATTCGGTGCGCCAGAGCGTGGCGCCCGGCGTCGAGACCTTCTTCTTTCTGGCCGACTACCACGCGCTCATCAAGGTGAACGATCCGGCGCTGGTGCAGCGCTCCACGCTCGAGATCGCGGCGAGCTGGCTGGCCTGCGGGCTCGACCCGGAGCGCGTGACCTTCTATCGCCAGTCCGACATTCCCGAGATTCCGGAGCTGACCTGGTTTCTCACCTGCGTCACCGGCAAGGGCCTGCTGAACCGCGCGCATGCCTACAAGGCCTCGGTCGACAAGAACACTGCGAAGGGCGACGACCCGGACGCCGACGTGAGCGCGGGCCTGTTCATGTACCCGGTGCTGATGGGCGCGGACATCCTGATGTTCAACGCGCACCAGGTGCCGGTCGGGCGCGACCAGATCCAGCACATCGAGATGGCGCGCGACATGGGCCAGCACTTCAACCATCTCTACGGCGAACATTTCACGCTGCCGCAGGCGCTGATCGATGACGCCGTGGCGACGCTGCCGGGCCTCGACGGGCGCAAGATGAGCAAGAGCTACGGCAACACGATTCCGCTGTTTGCGCCGCGCGCGCAGCTGCACAAGCAGATCGCCGGCATCGTGACCGATTCGCGACCGCCAGGCGAGCCGAAGGACACCGAAGGCTCTGCGCTGTTCCAGATCTACCAGGCCTTCGCCGACGAGGCGGAAACGGCCGCGCTGCGCAAGGCGTTCGCGGACGGCATCGGCTGGGGTGATGCCAAGCAGCTGCTGTTCGAGCGGATCGACCGCGAAATCGCACCGATGCGCGAGCGCTACGAAGCGTTGTTGAGCGACCCGGCCCGCATCGAGCAGACCCTGCTCGCCGGCGCGGCGAAGGCTCGCCGTCTGTCCCAACCCTTCATGGTCCGCCTTCGCCATGCGGTGGGTTTGCGCAACCTCGGCGCACAGGCCGCCAGGTCCGTCGACAAGGCCGCCAAAGGCGCCGGCAAGCCGGTCTTCAAGCAATATCGCGAACGCGACGGTCAGTTCTACTTCAAGCTGCTGGATGGCGGCGGGGCATTGCTGCTGCAGAGCCTGGGCTTCGCCTCGCCGCAAGACGCAGGGCGCGCCATCGGACTGCTGCAACAACAGGGCGGCACCGCGCTCGGCACGCTGGCCACGCAACTCGAGCCGCTCGACGCCGAACGGGCGCAAGCGATTGCCGCAGCACTCGATCGGCTGGCCGAAGACAGCGAGAAGTAGACCGAAAGCGCTAGTCCGCACAGACAGCAAAATCGGTCCGGCGTGGCAGTCAAACGCACTCCCCGCACTTACACTTGAATGCATGAGCATTTACGTCATTGACGACCATCCCCTGATGCGCGACGCCATCGTCATGGTGCTTCGGCGCCTGCGACCGGCAGAGACCATCGTCGAACTCGAACGCCTCGACAAGCTGCCGGCTGCGGTCAAGCAGCACGGCGCGCCCGACCTCTTCTGCCTCGACCTGAAGCTTCCCGACGTCAACGGCGTGTCGGGCGTGGTGTCGGTGAAGCAGACTTACCCCGACGTGCCGATCGCGGTTTATTCGGCCTCGCCGGCGGCCGACATGGAAGAAGCCTGCATCGAGGCCGGTGCAGACATCTACATCGAGAAGTCCGCCGGATCGAGCGAATTGGCCGCCGCGCTGCGCGGCCTCCTGATGGCCGACAGTGACGTCGAGGAGCCGGTCGCGGCCGCGGCCAGCGGCAAGCTCTCGAAGCGCCAGACGCAACTCATCGCGATGCTCGACAAGGGCATGAGCAACCGCGACATTGCGGCCGAACTCGAGATCAGCGAACACACCGTGAAGGTGCACCTTTGGCGCCTGTTCCGCCGTCTCGGCGTGAAGAGTCGCACCCAGGCGCTGCACCATGCGCGCAGCCACGGATTGCTCTCGTCGGGTTCGATGTAACCCGCCTCTTCCCGAACCAGGGCCGCGCAAGCGGCCTTTTTTCTTTCAGCCGACCGAACCGGAAATGCGGGTCTGGGCCTGCAGTTCGTCGGCATCGTGCAGGGCCACGCGAAACACGCTGCCGCGCCCGAGACGGGATCGCACGCTGACCGGATGCCCGAGCGCATGCGACAGGCGCGCCACGATCGCCAGGCCGAGACCGAAGCCGTCCGAGGTGCCTGCGTGATCGGCCACCTTGTAGAACTCCAGGAACACATCGCGCAGGTGCTCGCGCGCAATGCCGATCCCGGTGTCCCACACTTCCACGCGCAGGCCGTCCGGGGTCTCGCGGGAGGCCAGCAGCACACCGCCTTCGGCCGTGTACTTGATTGCATTCGCCAGCAGGTTGCCGATCATGCGGCGCACACGGATCGGATCGGTGAGCACGCTGCCCGGCGTGGAGTGCACCTTGAAGCGCAAGCCCTTCGACTCGGCCACCGGTCGGTATTGCAGTTCCAGGTCATGCAGCAGTTGCGGCACGTCCACCCGCTCGATGTGCAGGCGCACCTGGCCCGAGTCGATCCGCGCCAGGTCGAACAGCGAGTCGAACAATGCGTTCACCGCATGCGTCGCGCGCACGATCTTGGGAGCGATTTCTTCCACCAGGTCGGGCTCGTTACGCAGCCAGTCGGCATAGAGCGAGAGCGCCAGGACAGGCTGGCGCATGTCGTGCGCGGCACTGGCCAGGAACCGGTTCTTCATGGCCACCGCCGACACGGCGGCCTGGCGCTGCTGTGTGAGCGAGTTGATCAGGATGTGGTTGTGGAACAGCAACTCGAAGCTGTTGCGCGACGTTTCGTGAATGCGTCGCCCCGCACGCAGCAGCAGCCACCAGTGCAACAGCGGCAGCAGCATGAAGCCGTAGCTGAAGTGCAGTTCGACAAAGCGCAACTGAAGCACGCGCAGCAACAGCGCGGCCATCATCGTGATGAACAGCGTGTTCACGTAGCGGCGCAACAGCGGCGGATGCAGCGCCAGGCCGTTCAGGGGAAAGGTGGCCACGCCGGCCACCAGGAGCCAGCAGACGAACTGGCTCACCACCGGCACCCGCTCGAAAAAGATCAGTATCGAAAGGCCCCACGCAAACGCGCTGGCGCCCCAGAGCCAGCGGTAGCGCTGGACGAAGCGTTCCTGCGCCGCAGCGTCGCGTTCGGCATAGCGCACCTGGTACAGGCGCTCACCCCACACGCGCGCGGCCGTCGCGCTCACGCCGATGAACAACCAGGCCAGGATCTGCCAGGACGGCACGTGTTCCCAGCAAAGGCTCGCCAGCACCGGCATCAATGCGGCACCGAACAGATGCGAACCACGCGACGAGCGCATCAGGCTGCGGATCAATTCGCCGCGCACCCATGGCTCTGCCTCGTCCGCAGTGGCGGGCGCAGGTGTGAGGCTGGCAAACGAAGAGTTGCCCAGTCCCGCGAAGGTCGAACCTCCTCTCATGGCATTTCGCCCTTCATCAAGTCGGCGTGCATAAAAAAGCCCCTCGTCGAAGGGGCCCCGAAAGCGGCCCGAAAGCGCGCCGGAAATAGTTTGTTCTGGCGTCCGAGACGTTTTTGCAATTGCCTCGGCGACCTTTTGCCAGTTCGAACGATTATTAGCGAATTTCCACGGATGCGAGCCGCCCGTCGCAGGCAGGCCCGGTTCCATCCACCGCGCGCCGCCGAACAAACAACACCGCGGGATCGCAATGCCGATCCGCGTGAAATAGTTCACCGTGGCGAGCCCCGACCTATCAACAACCTCAGGTGACAGTCCTCGAGCCGTATTCGAGACTGGCAGCCAGGTGACCGACAACTCGCCAAGGACCATGATCATGTACGAATCGGAACTCGGAAACGGTTTTCATCGATGGATTGCTCTGACCGATGCCTACGCCGCGCAGATCGAGCAAAAACGCATCGGCCACATCACCAACACGCCGCAACTTTCGGTCCTGGCCAAGGGCCTCCAGAAGGTTTGCGCTGCTTTCGAGCGCGTTCGCTTGCCTGAGGCGCAGTTTCACTGAAATGGCGTTTTCGCAACGTTTTCAATAGCTTGCATGCGATAGTTCGTGCGTCTTGTAGTACTTTGCACTAACCTGAGTACTAAAGTACCAGGGAGTTGTGAAGCGGCAAAGCCGACAAGCAGGACGCGATATGAACAACCTGGGATTGGATGGCGAGTTTGAGCGCTGGGTTCGCGCGACAGACGAATACGCCAATCACCTGAGCCGCCATCCCTCGCTCGATCTGAAAGAGCGGCAGCGCCTGGTCGAATTGGCCAATGGCCTTCAGGGAAAATTCAAGCGGCCCGAAGACAGCCCCGTCGATCCGGAGTAACCGGGAAGCCGCTAGCCAACGTTCTTTGCAGACGCCGGGGGCGCGAATCTGCGTCGCACCTCCGCTTCCAGCGCTTTGGCATAAGCACGCGCATGCTTGACGCCGCGCGCGACCTCCAGCCGCCATTTGAACGAGCGCGCGAGCAATTCATCGTCAGCGAGAAGGGCCGGGGTGGTCATGGCTTGATTCTGCGCCGGGCCGGCGAATCAGTTGGTGCATAAGTACACAGCCTGTCTCGCAAAGCTCGTCCCCGACAAATTGCCGGCGACTTCTGACAAGTAATTGACAGTTGCTTCTCGCTGGAACAGGCGGGATGCCTGTTCGCATGCGCGACGTTTTCATCGCTCTCCCGAGCACCGCACCGTAGCGCATCGCGCCCGCCCATCATGGTGCAAACCCGGACAGCCTTCGCACCATAAGTAAGTAATCTCTCCATAAAAATGGAGAAATCACTTACTTAACAATGGCACGAGTCGTGCTGTGTGGAGACCTCCGAAAGATCATGATGAAACCCTACGCTTTCAATGCCTGGTACCCGCTCGCTTGGTCGCGCGACATCAACACCAGCCTGGCCACGCGCCGCATCCTCGAAGAAGATCTGGTCGTCTACCGAAAGACCGACGGTGGCGTGGCCGTGCTGGAGGACGCCTGCCCTCACCGCCTCGCGCCACTGTCGCTCGGCACACTGCGTGGCGACGCGGTCGAATGCGGCTACCACGGCCTCACTTTCGACTGCAGTGGCCAGTGCGTACATGCACCTGGACTGGCCCGGCCACCTGCCTCGTTCCAGGTACGCAGCTACCCGAGCGCCGAACGCATGGGAATGGTCTGGGTATGGATGGGCAGGCCCGAACTCGCGAACCAGGACGACATCCTGCATTTGCCTCAGTACGACGATCCCGGCTACAGCGTGGTCGAAGGCGATGCGCTCCTGGTGCAGGCGAACTATCTCAACCTGGCAGACAACCTGTGCGACCCCACGCACGTGGTTTTCGTGCACAAGAGCACCCTGGCCAGCGCTGCCGGAGAGGAAACGCGGGTCGAGCACGAGCGCCGTGGCAACGAGGTCGTGACCTGGCGCTGGGTACTCGACGGCCCTTTGATCCCGGTATTCGAAGGCCTGAAGGATTTCGGTGGCAACGTGGATCGCTGGCACTACTACCACTTCCACGCCCCCAGCGTCGCCGTGATCGACTTCGGATCGTCGAAGACTGGCACCGGCGCTCCCGAAGGAAACCGCGGCGATTGCATCCAGATGTATGCCTGCCACTTCATCACGCCGGTCGATCAGCGCAGTTGTGTTCAGCACTGGCTGGTGCTGAAGAACTCGCCGGCCGACCCGGCCGTTGACGAAAGGCTGAGGGCCAACCTGCGCACGGCGTTCGATGAAGACAAGCGCGTGCTGGAGGCGATCCAGCGCAATGAAGACAAGCCTCGCCAATGGCGTCGCATTCCGCTCGGGATCGATGCTTCGTCGATCAAGATGCGACGCATCGTCGACGAGATGGCAGCGACGAACGGCTGAGCGCGTTCACCTTACACCCCAACCCGCGAGAGATCACCATGCCCTCCCACCACTGCTTTGCTTCGCTCCGCCTGTTGGCGGCCACTGCCACCTTGCTTCTGGGCCCCGCCGTCCATGCGCAGGCGCCCATCAAGATCGGCGAGATCAACAGCTACAAGGCGTTGCCGCAGAATCTCGTCCCCTACAAGCAGGGCTGGCTGCTCGCACAGGAAGAGATCAACGCAGCTGGCGGCGTGCTGGGTCGCAAGCTCGAGACGGTGTTCCGCGATGACAACGGCAATCCCGGCGATGCCGTGCGCGTCGCCGAGGAATTGCTGGCGCGTGAGAACGTGGAAATGCTCGCAGGCGTGACCTTGTCGCACGTCGGCCTTGCGCTCACCGACTTCGCGAAGCAGCGCAAAGTGTTCTTCCTCGCGTCCGGCCCGCTCAGCGACAAGGTGGTCTGGGACAACGGCAACCGCTACACCTACCGGCTGCGCTCCGGTACCTACGCCCTTTCGGCGTCGGTCATCGGCGAGGCGATCAAGCTCAAGAAGAAGCGCTGGGCACTCATCTATCCCAACTAGGAGTACGGCCAGGCGGCGGTGGCGGCATTCAAGGAAAACATGAAGAAGGCGCAGCCCGACATCGAGTTCGTCGCAGAGCAGGCGCCGGCGCTGGGCAAGATCGACGCAGGCGCAGTCGCCCAGGCCATCGGCGACGCCAGGCCCGACGCCATCTTCAATGTGCTGTTCGGCAGCGACCTCACCAAGCTCGCGCGCGAAGGCAAGACACGCGGACTGTTCGAGGGCCGCGAAGTGGTGAGCCTGCTGACCGGTGAGCCGGAGTACCTCGACCCGCTGAAAGACGATGCGCCGCCGAACTGGATCGTGACCGGCTATCCCTACACCAACATCGATACGCCCGAGCACAAGGCATTTCTCGCGGCCTACCAGAAAAAATACAACGACTACCCGCGCCTGAATTCGGTGGTGGGTTACGCGACGGTGAAGGCGATCGCGGCGGGTATCCAGAAGGCCGGTGCGACGGACACCGAGAAGCTGATTCCAGCCTTCAAGGGCCTCACATTCAGTTCGCCGTTTGGCCCGGTGATGTTCCGGCCGCAGGACAACCAGTCGACTCTGGGTATCTTCGTCGGTCGCACTGCGGTGAAGGACGGCAAGGGCGTGATGCCGGCCGGAACCTACTTCGACGGCGCTAAGTTGCAGCCGTCGGAAGAATCGATCCGCAAGCTTCGCAATCCGTCGTGAGCGCGATGCTCCCGCCGATCGGTTGCAACGGTCGCGGCGCGCAGGCGTCGTCTTTGCTGGCGCCGGTCTCGCTCGTCGAGCCGCCAATCGAGGAGCAGTTCCGTCTGGTGCATGAGAGCGGCGTGTTCGACTCCTTCGATCGCTTGCCCATGCGGGACCAGCTCGACACGTTCCTGCGCTGCATTGAACACTACCGGCTGCCCGTCCAGACCGCGAGCTGGTTCTACGCACTGGGCCGCGACGAGCAACTGCTGCCGGAGAAACTCGTGCTCGCGGCCGAAGTCGGCGCGCGCCAGCACAACATGATGGTGTACTGGCACGATGCAACCGGCCGCCCGGTGAGCAACGACGAAGTCGCAGAGTTCTATCTGCATGCGTACGACCTGGGCATGGCGCGCGGCGTGGAGCCAACTTTCGAACTCCACGTCAACATGTGGAGCGAAGACCCGCGCCGGGTCGTGCCGGTGGCCGACGCGGTGCGCCGACGCGGCGTCCCTTTCAATTTCACGCTCGACTACAGCCACGTGATCTTCAAGATTGGCAATGCGCAGGAACTCGCGATCTGCGGCCTGACCGAAGACGTCGCGGCCGGCCGCACCGTGCTGGATCCGTTCCTGCCCGGCAATCTGGTCGACCAGTGGCTCGGGATGGGCATCGTGCGCTGGTTGCAGGTGCGAAGCGCGGCGCCGAACGGGCCCCGCAACATCTGGTCGCGCAGCGACCCGCTCAGCGCCCCCGCCGCCGTGCCGGAGCACGCGATCTTTCCGTACCAGGCTGGCGAGCCGGGGCGGGGCATCCTCTACCCTTTCACTCGCCCCGAACCCGGAGCATGGCACTCGAGCTGGCATGCTCCGGCGCTGGACGCGACACGGGAAGTGGTGCGCAAGGTGCTCGCACACCATCGGGATGCCGGCAGCGCCTCGCGGCTGCGCGCCATCACCACGGAGATGATCAACCTGCCCGACTACGCGCACAACGCGCGCTTCAGCCTGATCGAGGAGAACGTCGCGATCGCGCGCTTCGTGCGCGACAGCTGGCAGCGCGCAACAGCACCGGCACCTGTCGCGTCGGCCTAAGCCGAGGGGTCGGCTGCACGCCTGCGGCGAACCGGCGTCACCGGGTCGACGGGCGACGGCTGCGGCGCCGTCGCACCGGGTGGCATCAGAAACTGCAACACCACATCGCAGATGTGCTTTCGCCACGCCTTTCGGCGCGGCCGGCTCATCAGGTCGACCCCGATCCATGTCGAGCACGTGTACTGGTTCGACAGGTAGAAGAAGCCCAGCGACATGATCGTCATGAGCATGTGCTCGGACGACACATCACTGCGGAACACGCCCTTGGCCTGCCCGCTTGCCAGCAGCGTAGACACGGTCTCCACCAGAGGAAAAGAAGTGCGTTCCACTTGCTCCGACTGGGCGATGTGCTTGCCGCGCAGCAGGTTCTCGTTCATGAGCAGCCGCACCAGATGCGGATGCGAGACATAGTGATCCCACGAGTGCCCGATCAGTTGGCGCATGCCTTCCACCGGGTCGTCCGGCGTCACGAAATTGCGCTGGGCACCGATCATGTCGGTGTAGATCTTGCCGAGCACGGCCTGGTACAGCCGCTCCTTGTTGCCGTAGTAGTAGTACAGCATCCGGTCCACCGTGCCGGCGCGCTGGCTGATGCGCTCGATGCGTGCGCCGGCAAATCCGTGCTCCGAAAATTCGTCGATCGCAGCCTCGAGCACACGCGTCTCGAGCGCTTCGGAACGCTCCCTCGGCACACCGCGGCGCGTCGGCCCCCCCGCGGTCAAGGCCGGCTCGGCCTCGCGGACGCGGGCTTCGATGTTTTCGGGGAAGGCAGCAGGGACAAGGCGCGGAATCCGTCGGAAGAAAGAGGGCTGAACCGATGATGGTCGCCCGCAGATCGTACCGCGCCTTTCCGGTCAGGCCAGTTTCGCCCCCTCGTCCAGCAGACGCTCGCGCAGCGCCGGAATCGACACGGCACGGACGTCTCCATGGTGCCGCACCGCCATCGCTGCCGCGACACCGGCAGCCTGTCCCACGGCCATCGAGATGGTCATCACACGAATGGCAGCGTGGGCGCTGTGCGTGGCCGAAACACCCCGCCCAACGACCAGGGCGTTGTCGAATCCGACCGGGATCAGGCTTCGGTACGGTATTTGATAGGCGTGGTCGGCGCCGAGCCCCTCATACCGGAGTTCACCGCCCGCAGGGGGATGGATGTCGATCGGGTACGCGCCTGCGGCGATCGCATCCGGAAACTGTTCCGGCAACAGCAGTTCCTCGCTCGTGAGCACGTGATCGCCGACGATGCGCCGGGTCTCACGAACGCCGACCTGGGTTGCAAACGCACGCAACTGCCCCTCCGTGCAGCCCGGGACGCATTCCCGGAGGTACTGGGCCGCTTTCCAGGCCTGTCGCCGGCCCTCGATCTCGGCAGCGCCAAGCGCCATCGCGTCTGTCGCGTCGATGGCCAGACGGCTGATGTTGAACCACCCGTCATGGGTAAATGGATCACGACTCGAATGCAATGCAGCTCGAGCCAGACGCCCCTCCTCGAAACCACGTCGCGCCAGAACGGCGGTCTCGGCCCCGGAGAGCGCGTCGAAGCGCGCGAAATCGATCGGCCCGAAGCGAAACATCATCGTGGCCGGCTGCAGCGCCTCGCCATCGTCGAGTTCAAGGAAGGCTGCGCCAGCTCGCTTCAGCGCATCGATGTCGCCCGAGGCGTCGATCAACACCTGGGCGCGGAGTTCGATCACCCCGCTCTTCGTCAACACACGCACGCAGTCGATGTGTCGCCCGGTCACGTCGACGTCGAGCACGCTGGCATGCAGCAGAGCACGCACGCCCGCCTCCTGCACCATGTCGTCCAGCACCAACTTGAGCACCTCGGGCGCGTATTCGACGCGGTCCATCCTGTGCCCGGTCGACATCACGAAGGTCGCATGCTGGCCCGCACCGCCGTAGCGCCCGAGCCGCGACACGACCTCGTCGGCCAGACCCGCCACCACCCTGCGGCCGTTGGCTGTCTGCCAGCTGTTGAACTGCGCAATGGCACCGGCGGTTGCATTGCCCCCGAGGAAGCCGTAGCGTTCCACCAGCAGGACCGAGGCGCCTGCGCGGGCGGCCGCGACGGCTGCCATGGCACCTGCCACCCCTCCTCCGCAGACGATCACGTCCGAGTCGATCGTGGACGCCACGCCATACTCGAAAGTCTTGCCGTCCATCAGGAATCAGCCTTGAGACCACGCGCCTTGATCACCTGCTTCCAACGGGCCGTTTCCTCCTTCAGGAGCTGCGCGGTAGCAGCGCGATCACGCACGACCGGCTCAAGACTCAACGCGGCAAAACGCGCCTTGACGGTGGCCGTCGCGAGCGCCTGGGCGAGCAGGCTCTCCAGCAGCAGCAGCCCCTCCCTGGGGATCGTGCCCTTGGGCGCAACGAGCACCGCCCAGCCTTGCACCTCGAGGCTGGGCCGATTCAACGAACGCAGCGTCGGAACATTCGCAAGCTCCGCGACCGGTGTCGAAGAAGACACCGCCAGCGCGCGCAGTCGTCCGGACCGGACATGCGCCATGACACTCGGCAAGTTCAGGAACCCGAACGCGACGAGCCCGCCGATCAGGTCTGGAAGCAGCGCGCTCTCTCCCTTGTAGGGCACGCTGGTGATCGAGGTTCCGGTCTCGATCGCGAACAGTTCGGCTGTGAGGTGCGCCAGCGTCCCGTTGCCACTGTTGCCGGCAGTCAGCGTGCCGGGCCTGGCCCTGGCCTCCGCAACAAGGTCTGCATAGCTTGCGATGCTCGAGGTGGATGGCACGACCAACACGAGCGGCTGGCCCGATACCATGCCCACCGCGTCGAAGTCGCGGGCCACGTCGTAAGTGATCGCGGAATTCAGGACCGGGTTGATCACCATGCTGTTGCTGCCCATGAGCAGCGTGTGCCCGTCCTTGCTCTGCGAAGCGGCCATCACGCCGATGGCGCTGCCGGCGCCCGGCTTGTTATCGACGATCACGCTCTGGCCCAGCTGTGGTGCAAGCACCTCGGCCAGGACGCGCGCCGAACTGTCGGCGCCGCCGCCGGGAGCGAACGGGACGATGATGCGCACCGTCTTGCCCGGCCAGGCATCCGCGGCCCAGCCACGCCCGAGGTGTGCCGAGCCCACGGCAAGCGCCATACCGGAAAGCACAGTGCGCCGATTGATTGCCAGAAGTGGTCCGTGCATTCCGTGTCTCCGTCTTTTGTAGATCGGACGATCGTAGAAAGCGTAACTGACGCCGGCAAATACCAAGTTCGGCAGCACCCATAACATCGTGTTATCTGGAGGACCCATGAATCTGAGGCAAATCGAGGTGTTCCGCGCCGTGATGCTGGCCAACTCCGTCACCGGCGCAGCGCGATTGCTGCACGTCTCGCAGCCCGGCATCAGCAGAATGCTTGCGCATATCGAGCTTCAGCTCGGCCTGGTGCTGTTCGAACGCAGAAAGGGCCGATTGCTTCCCACCCCGGAAGCCCAGGCCCTCTACGCCGAGGTCTCGGAGGTGTATGGCGGCATCCAGCGGGTCACCGAACGCGCCGAAGCGCTCAAGTCCGGAGCGAACCTGTCACTGCGGGTGCTTGCCAGCCCGAGCACCGCGATGGTGGCCGTGCCGCGCGCCGTGGCAGCGCTCGCGCGAGAGTATCCGGCTGCCAGGATCTACCTCGAGACGCTGCCCACCCGCGAGATGTTGAGCCGGCTGACCGGCCGGGAGGCGGATCTGGCGATTTCCACCCTGCCGACCGACAACCCCCTGCTGGCGTCGAAGCCGGTCGGGCAGTGGCGCCTGGTCTGCGTGTTCCCCAGGGGCCATGCGCTGTCGGCAAAGCGTCTGCTGCGTCCCCGCGACGTGCTGAACGAACGCCTGATCTCATTCAGCACGGACACGCCGCAGGGTCGAATCATTGCCGACTGGTGTGTCAGCAGCAAGATGAATGCGGCGTTCTCGATCGAGGTGCGCTCCGGCCAGATGGCTTGCGCGCTGGCTGCCTGCGGCGCCGGCGTAGCGATCGTGGACGACCTGACAGCGCACGCGTCGCGAAGCGACGATCTGGACTTCCGCCCCATCGTCGGCAGCCCGTCACTGGGCATCTACGCACTCGCACACAGGGGCTTCGCGCCTTCGGTTCTCGGCAAGCGAATGATCGAGCTCGCGGCTTCGTCTTTGAGGCAGGCCGGCCGGGACTGACCGACGACGTCAGCGCATCGCAATCGCATCCGCGTCGAAACTAAATTTGCCCGGCCAGACGCCCCACGCCCTTCCGAGGGCTCCATGATTCGGATCGCCAGTGCGGGCGAAAGCGCCCAGCGCGCCCTGCATCGCGCGCGAAAGCGCCACCCGCCCCGGCTCATTTGCCCGCGTGAACGAGATGCGCGAGTACAGCGAAGGCCCGAAGTTGCCGAACACGAAGGGCAGGTCGAAGGTGTGGGCGGCGCCGAAGATCGTGTCGAACGGCGCGGGCAATTCGTCCCACTCGAACTCGTAGGCCCACACTGCAGCCTGCTGGCTGCGCAGGGCGTTGAGCGCATCGTCGCGGATGGCGGTGAACCACAGCCGGTCGAGCTCTGCGGCACGCGCATCGAAGCCCGTGACGGGGGTCGTGGCGGGCAGGTACACGGGTGGCACCCATTGCGCGATGTTCGTCTGCGCAGCGCGTTCCGGGTCGTAGCGCGACGCGAGCGCGAAGACGGCAGCGTCGTCGAGCAGGCGGCCGCTGGTGCCGCCGAGATCGGGACGCAGCGCAAACAGCTGGGGAAAGAGCTTTGTTTCATCGCGGGTGTGGCCCGCCAGAACCGGCACCTTCACGTAGCGCCCCGCACGAATGGCAGCGACGGGATCTTCCGCCACGACCCATCCGTCCGGTATCGGGTTGGACGCCGCCATGCCACGCTGGGCTAGGCGGGTGCGGACCACGCCCAGAACGTCGTCGGCCGAGCTGGCGCGCAGCCAGTCGGCCGCCGCCGCACCGGCCCTGGAAACCAGCTGCTGTGCACTCGCCTCGTCCGGGGCACGGCCCTGTGCGACCACGAGTTCATGAAGCAGCGCGTCCCCGCGCGTTGCCCACAGCGCGGCAGGCAGCACGCCCGGGATGGCGCCCTTCGGCAACGACGCGGCGGTCGAGATCCCACCACTGAGCGCAACGACCCTGTGGAACAGCGGCTTGCTGCGCGCCAGCAGCATGGGCGATGCCAACAGCGCATAGACGTTGACGGCGCCGGCCGACTGGCCCATCAACGTCACGCGCTGCGGATCGCCCCCGAACTCCGCGATGTTGGCGTTCACGAATTCCAGCGCCTTGACGATGTCGAGCAGCGCGAAGTTGCCCGAATCCTCCTCGCGTTGCCCGGTCTTCAACCGCGCCTGGTTCAGAAAGCCGAAGACGCCCAACCGGTAGTTGACCGACACCACCACGGCGTCCTCGTTGCGCGCGAGCGCCGCGCCGTCGTAGACCGGGTCCGCCGTATAGCCCGTGATGTTGCTGCCACCATGCACGAACACGATGACGGGTCTCGGCGTGGCAGCCCGCGAGGCGGGTGCCCAGACATTGAGAAACAGACAATCTTCCGAGCCCACGGTCTTGCCGAGCGTGGTGCCGATGGTGTCGTCGTAGCGGTTGTTCAGCCCGGGGCCGTAGAGCCGGCCCGTCTGCACGCAGGCGGGTCCGAAATCGGTGGCTGCGCGCGGGCGCGTCCAGCGCTCGGGGTCGCGCGGCGCGCGCCAGCGCAGGTCGGCGACCGGCGCTCTCGCGTACGGAACACCCTTCCAGCTCCAGGTTCCCGAGGAGACCGCATCGTCACTGCCGATCACGGGCCCCCATGTGGTGTTGCGTTGCATGGCGCGCTCCGGGGTGGCGAGCATCGCGCATCCGGCGACCAGCACCGTGATGAGCGCCGCTCCCGCGCGTGCCAACCAGGGCCTTGCTCGCGGCATCGTGTTCATCATTCGGCCGTGATGTTCGCGGACTTGATGATCTGCGCCCACTTGCGCGTCTCGCTTTCGATGAACGCGCTGAATTCGGCGCTGGTGCTGCCGCGCAGCTGCAGTCCCGCGGCCTCGGCCTTGCGACGCACCTCCGCGTCGGCCACCGCGGCATTGATCTCCGTGTTGAGTCGCGCGACGATGCTGGCAGGCGTTCCGGCCGGCGCGAGCATGCCGTACCAGCCATAGCCGACCACCGTGGGCATGCCCTGCTCCCGCAGGGTCGGTGCATCCGGGTAGAGCGGCGTGCGCTCTTCCGTGGCGACACCCAGCACACGCAGCTTGCCCGCCTGGATGTGAGGCACCGCGGTCGAGATGGCCGTCAGGGTCGCGTCGATCCGGCCGGCCAGCAGTTCGGTGTAGGCCGGGGCATCGCCGCGGTACTGCACGACGATGCCTTTCGCGCCGGACGCACGCAACAGCAGCTCTGCCGTCAGGTGCGGTGCCGATCCGGCGCCGGGGGAGCCGAAAGTCGCGCCGTTGGGATTGGCCTTCGCGTGCTTGATGAATTCCGCCAGCGTCCTGTAGGGCGCGTCGGCATTGACCACAAGGAACAGGGGTGCGATGGCCGTGCTGCCGATCAAGGCGAAGCTCTTGTGCACGTCGTACGGCAGATCCTTGTAGAGCGCCTCTCCGATGGCGATCGGTGCCGCGGCGTGCAAGAGGGTATAGCCGTCGGGCGGCGCCTTGGCGACGAATTCGTTGGCGATGCGCGTGCCCGCGCCCGCCCTGTTCTCGACCACGAAGCTCTGCCCGAGCCTGCGCCCGAGGAACTCGCCCAGCACGCGCGTCAGGATGTCGTTCGAGCCGCCCGCACCATAGGGTGAGACCATGCGGATCGGCCGTGCCGGCCAGGCCTGTGCATGGCCTGGCAGGCACCAGGGCATTGCGAGGCCGGCTGCGGCCGTTGCGAGAAGTCGTCGGCGGGTGGTTGTCATGGTGGCTTGTCTCCGTTGGTTTTTTGCGGGGGTCAGAGCGGCTGGATGGGCGGATAGTCGAAACGCAGTTCCAGGTGGTCGGCATGCGGCTGATAGAGGCGCAGAACGACGTAGAACAACTCGTCTTTCGGCGCCGGAAGCCAGTTGACGTCCGGCCCGGGATCCTCGGCCTGGAGCCGGATGGCAAGACCCCCGTCGGGGTCATGGCGCAGCCCCGGGGTGCGATCGCCGATCGAATAGCGGCCGATCGGGTTCGCAACGAAGAGGCAGTCGCTGCGACGGTACAGGGTGAGTGACCAGAAGGCACCCACTTTCAAGCCCCTGTCCGGCGCGAAGCGCAACTCGTAGCGCCGCGATCCGTCCAGCGGTTCGCCGTGCGCGTCGACTTCCGCGGTGGGGTACATCGCTTCCTCCACACCCAGCGCGCCGATGAAGTTGCGGGCGGTGCGGGCGCGGGTGAGGTGGTCGTCGCCCCAATGGGTCTTCACCATCACCGGAATCGCCCAACCTCCGCCGAGATCGTGCGGCTGGTTACCGGTTCGCAGACGCTCGTAGACATTGTGCAGCGACGCTGCCAGATCGACGGCTGCGGGTGGCCAGGCCAGGTCTTCTCCCGGCAGCACCGGATTGCGCTGCAACGCGGCGGTCACGACGCGCAGGTAAACGTCCGCCGCCGGGATGCCGGCATCGCGACCGTCGATCCACGTGTCCACACGCATGGCGGCGTCGGCGCCGTCCGGACGAACGAGCCGCATCGCGCGCTGCGATGCGCGCACCCGCTCGGCATCCTCGCCGTCGTCCTCCACGAGGTGGCGGCCGATCAGCCACACGTCGTCGCCCGGGGCGGCCACCGTCGACGTGATGCCCGACGGGGCCGTGCCGCGCCAGCCCGGGCCGTGCACCAGGGTGCGCTGCGGCCGGTTCCCGGTCGTGCGCCGCCCGACGTAGGCAAACGGGTTTGTCCAGGCATCCAGCAGCCCCAGCGTCCAGTACCGATCACCCATGTCGGGTGTTTCGATGACGATCGGCCCCTCGGAGAGATCCAGCCAGGCATTGCTGTAGACGGTGTCGTTGTTCGGGCTGACCACTTCCCTGTCCTGCGGGCCGAGCCGGCGGTGCGTGTGGGTGAACTGGTTGACCCAGCGCACGGTGGAGGCCGGATCCGGCGCAGCGAACCCGAGGACCGAGTGGCGGCGCGCCGTGGTCGCCGCGCGCATGCGCATCATCTCGAAGAGCGGCAGCGTCTGGATCACCACGTCGTCGCAGCCGTGGGAGGTGGAAATGGTCGAACCGTTCATGGCTTTCCCTCGCGCGTCATGCCACCGCGCCGGCGCGGCGAAGTTCATCGATTTCGCTCGCCGCCAGTCCGAGTCGGGCCAGCAGCCGGTCGGTGTCGGCGCCGCACGCGGGTGCCGCCGGCGGATTGGCACGGGGCGCGTCGCCCAGCCGGTAGGGCAGCGCCAGCGAGGGATAGCCCGGGCCCTGCGCGCCGGGGACGTCGACCAGCAGGCCGCTCGACTGGACATCCGCACTTTGCAGCACCTGCTGGTAACTGCGCACGAAGCCGACGACGATCTGGTTGCTGCTCAACAGCGCCACGCATTCCTCGCTGGTGAAGGACGAAAGACATTCGCCCAGCACGATGCGAAGCTCGGCACGGTGCGCGACACGCAGCGCATTGGTGCAAAACCGGGCGTCGCTCGCGAGCGCTTCGCGTCCGACCACCCGACAGAATCGCGCCCAATGTTCGTCCGCGTAGGCCGACAGGACGATGTGCCCGTCGCGCGTGGGCACCACCTCCGCAGCAGGCGCGTTGTTCGGCTGGCCATCGCCGATCCGGGTTGGCTCGGGCGCGCCGCCCAGGTAGTCGCACCAGGTGGTGGCCTGAAGATGCATGGCCACCTCGAGCAGCGAAGTGCGCAACGTCTCGCCCACGCCGGTTTGCGTGCGGCCATAGAGCGCGGCAAGCACCGCCTGTGCCCCGAGGTGCGCAGCGGCCGCATCGATGATCGGCACGCCGACCTTCTGCGGCAGACGATCCGGTTCGCCGGTGACCGACATCAGCCCGCTCTCTGCCTGCGCCGCGATGTCGTAGCCGGGACGCAGGCTCGACGGCCCCAGGTCCCCGAACCCGGAGATCGACAGGTAGACGACACTGGGGAACCGCTCGCGTACCGCGGATGGCCCCAGCCCCAGTGCCTCGACCGCACCGGGACGCAGGTTCTGGATCACCACATCGCAATCGCCGATCAGGCGCCACGCGATGTCGCGGCCCGCATCGCTCTTGAGGTTGAGCGCAATGGACTGCTTGCCGCGGCTGTAGGCACGGATCATCGATTCGCCGTAGCGGCCGATGTGCCGGGCCTGATCGCCCGCCAACGGTTCGATCTTGATCACCTGAGCGCCCAGCTCGGCCAGGACCATGGCCGCGCCGGGGCCGGCGATGTACTGCCCCATGTCGATCACGCGCACGTTCTTCAGGGGGGCGGCGGGCCCGGGTGTCTCTTTGGATTCGGAATTCATCGGGGGCAACGTTAGCGCCCGACCCGATTCTTGAAAATTCGATAATCGTGAGGGAGTGATCACGATTGGATATACGCCATGACCCCGGAATGAACACCAAAACCGACCGTCTCGTCCGCACGCTGAGACTCAGGCACCTGGAGCTGCTCGTGGCACTGTCAGAGACGCCCACCATGCGTGGTGCCGCGGCCCGGTTGCATCTCAGCCAGCCCGCGATCAGCAAGATGCTCGGCGAGATCGAAGGCTGCTTTGGTGCGCGACTGTTCGAACGCAGCCATCAGGGGATCGTGGCCAACGCGCTGGGCACCAGTGCCGCGTTTCGTGCGCGGGCCGTGCTGAACGAACTGGCGCGGGCCACCGAGGACGTCGATGCCATGCAAAGCGGAGCGACCGCGGTCTTGCGCGTGGGCGCGCCGTCGGTCACCGCCACCATTCCCGCAGCCATCGCCAGGCTGCGGGCACGAATGCCGGGCGCTGCCGTGCAGCTGAGGGAGGGCCGCGTCCACGAGCTCATTCACCAGTTGCTCAAGAGGGAACTCGACTGCGTGTTCGGAGCCATCACGCCCGAGCTGATCTCGAGCGACATGATCCCCTTGCTCGAGCCTGTAGTTCTGCTGAAGGACGAGCTTTGCGTGCTTGCTTCCGTCTCTCGCCCTGCGGGCACCGGGCGCCGGTTGCAGTGGGTCGACCTGCAATCCGCTCAGTGGGTCGTGCCGCCCAGGGAAACGCTGGTCAGGCAGGCCTTCATGGCCGCCTTCCTGAACAGCGGCGCGACACCGCCCGTGCCGGTCATCGAGGCGATGTCCTCCGTCACGATCGGCGCCGTGCTTCGCCAGGACCCTTCGCTTCTGTGCGCGGTGCGACTGGAGCATGCGGTGGACGAGGTCGCCCGGGGCGGCGTGCGGCGGCTGCAGGTTCTGCCACGGGTCGTCCTGCCGTCCTTCGGCCTGTTTTTCCGACGGGACGGGATGGAACGACCTGCAATCCTCACGGCGTTCGCGGATGCGATCCGTCGCGTCGGCGGTAACGGCAACCGGCGCTGTCAGCCGACGAAGACCACCGTTTCGGAACCCGGTGCCCGTGCGGTACGGAATCCATTGGCCGGGTGAGCGGTGTCCTCATAGCCGAACGAGATGCCGCAGACGACGTGCTTGTCGCGGCCGATTTGCAGATGCCTGCGCAGCACGGCGGGCCACGAAGCCAGGGCCGCCTGCGCAATGGAACCCAGGCCTGCGGCCGTCGCCGCCAACATGAAGTTGGCAGTCCAGGCACCGCAATCCATGATGCCGTGTGTTCCGAGCGCGGCCTCGCTGGTCATGATCGCCACATGCGGCGCTCCGAACAGGCGAAAGTTTTCCCTGGTCTGGAGACCGGATGCTTCGCGGTCCCCGTGCCGCACGCCAACGGCTTCGTACAGTGCCCGCCCGCACGCGCGACGACGCTCCTGGAACAGGCCTCGGTACGCCACGGGCCAGTCGAGTTCCGGTTCCGGCGGAACGCCCGCATCGGCCTGGGCGACAAGGTCGTTGCGCAGCGCCTCCAGCGGGGCGCCGCTGACGATGTGCACCAGCCAGGGCTGGGCGTTGCACCAGGAGGCGGTGCGCGCGGTCGCCGCCAGGATCTGTTCGATCGTCGGCCAGGGCACGGGGGTCTGGAGAAACGAGCGGCAGCTGTGGCGCCGGTCCATCACGGATTGCAGCAGGGCCAGATCCGACCCGGAGGCAATGCTTCTTGCAGTCACGGCGTCTCCACCTGGCTGCGCGCTGCGAAGCGGGGCTTGCGCTTCTCCAGGAAAGCGCGCACCCCCTCGGCAAAGGCCGGCCGGTCAGCCAGCTCCCGCTGGCGATCCATCTCGACCGCCATCTGGGCCGTCAGCGAGTTGCCTTCCGATGCCTGGTGGAGTTCGCGCACTTCCTGGATGGCGTGCGGCGGAAGCTCGGACAGCTGCCTGGCCGTCCGACGGCTGTCGTCGACCAGCATTGCGTCGTCCACGCACGCCCAGATCAGTCCCCATCGCGCCGCGTCTTCTGCCGGCAAGCGGTGGCCCAGCAAGGTCAAGCCCATCGATCGCGCGCGGCCGATCGCGCGCGGCATGGCCCAGCTCGCCCCCATGTCCGGCACCAGGCCCAAGGCAGGCGCGAAGGGCAGATAGAAGTACGCCGAGCGTGCCGCAATCACGATGTCCGCCGCCAGGGCCAGGCCCACGCCACCGCCCGCGGCGACACCGTTCACCGCGCACACGACGGGCACCGGGAGCGAGCGCAAACCGGCCACCAGCGGGTTCCCCGCTTGCGCCATCATGTCGCCGATGATGCAGCCCGCACTGCGGCCGGCCTCATCGCGCTGGTCGGGGCCGAAGGCGGACAGATCCGCACCCGAACAGAATGCCTTGCCGCTTCCGGTCAGGATCAGCGCGCGCACCGAGGTGTCCTCGCGCACCCTCTCGAGGGCCTCGAGACAGCCCTTTTGCATGCCTGTGCTGATGGGGTTGAATCGCGAGGGTTCATTGAGCGTCAGCGTGGCCATGCCATCGGCCACCTCGAACATCACCGAAGTCGAAGTCATGGGATGCCTCTTTCCGGGCCGGGATCGGCGCATGCCATGTCAATGCGGGCCATGCACCACCCCGGATGCCACCAGCGCCGCGATCTCGGCATCGCTGCGCCCGAGGCTTCGCAGAATGTCGGTGCTGTCGGCGCCGATCTCCGGCGCGGCCGGCGGCAGGGCGCTCGGCGTCCGATCGAAGCGAGGCGCGGGTGCGGGCTGCACGACGCCATCGGGCGCCACGAAAACGCCGCGCGCCTGGTTGTGCGCGTGGGCCGGCGCCTCCGACATGCTCAGCACCGGCGCAACGCAAGCGTCGCTGCCCTCGAGCAGGTCGCACCACTCGTCACGGCTCTTGCGCAGGAACACGGCCGAGAGCTTGGCCTTGAGCTCGGGCCAGGCGGCGCGCTCCCATTGCTGCGCGAACTGCGGATCGGTGACGCCGCATTTGTCCAGCAACAGCCGGTAGAACTGCGGCTCGATCGCACCGACCGACAGATAGCGACCGTCGGCGCAAAGGTAGTTTCCGTAGAAGTGCGCCGAACCGTCGAGGAAGTTGCTCTCTCTTTCGTCATGCCAGAAGCCCTTGGCTTTCAAGCCGTATTGCGCCGCCATCAACACGGCGGCGCCGTCGGCGATGGCCGCGTCGACCACCTGCCCCCGGCCCGAATGCCGTGCCTCGTAGAGCGCTGCCACGACGCCGAGCGCGAGCAGCATGCCGCCCGCGCCGTAGTCACCCACCAGGTTCAGAGGCACCGTGGGCACGCGGTCGGCCGGGCCCATCGCCTGGACCGCGCCGGAGAGCGCGATGTAGTTCAGGTCATGGCCCGCAGCCTGTGCCAGCGGCCCGTCCTGGCCCCAGCCCGTCATGCGGCCATAAACGAGTCGGGGGTTGAGCGCCATCAGGTCCTTGGGGCCGATGCCGAGCTTCTCCGTCACGCCCGGGCGAAAACCCTCGATCAGGATGTCGACACGCATGGCGAGTTGGTGGACGACCTCCACCGCGCGCGGGTCCTTCATGTTCAGCGCGACCGAGCGACGCCCCCTGTCGACCACGCTGTCGTTGCGCATCAATGCCTCCAGCGGGCTGCCGCCTGCGGCCGGAGGAATGCGGTCGACACGGATCACATCGGCGCCCATGTCGGCCAGCATCATGCCGGCGAACGGGCCCGGGCCGATGCCCGCGAGTTCCAGGACGGTGACGCCCTTCAACGGTCCGCTCATGGCCTCTTGCTCCTCACATCCGCTTGGCGACTTCTTCGAGCATCACCTCGGTGGCGCCGCCGCCGATCGTGAGGATGCGCGCGTCGCGCGCCATGCGCTCGATCGGCGTGCCGATCATGTAGCCGGTGCCGCCATGCAACTGAAGGCAGGTGTGCACCACCTCCTGCAGCGTCTCTGCGGCAAAACACTTGAGCATGGAGACTTCGCGAACGATGTCCTTGCCCTCGTCGATCATCTGCGCACACTGGTAGGTCAGCGATCGCACCGCGGCGGTCTTCGAGGCCATCCATGCGAGCTTGTTGCGCACGACCTGCTGATCCCAGAGCGACTTGCCGAAGGCCTGCCGCTGCTTCACGTAGTCCACCGTGAGTTCGATCGCGCGCGATGCGGTGCCCGAGCTGAGCGCACCGATCACGAGACGCTCGTTCTGGAACGTGCTCATGATGTAGTAGAAGCCCTTGCCCTCTTCGCCCAGCAGCGCATCGTGCGGCACCTGGAGGTCCTCCAGATAGAGCTCGGCGGTGTCCGACGAACGCCAGCCGTGCTTCTCCAGCTTGCGCGCGATCTTCAGGCCCGGATTGCCTTTCTCGACGATGAACAGCGAGATGCCCTTGCTGCCCTTTGCATGCAGGTCGGTGCGCGCAGCCACGACATAGATGTCGCCGTACACCGCATTGGTGATGAACATCTTGGAACCATTGATCACCCAGCCGTCGGCGGTTCGCTCGGCACGCGTCTTGATGCCTGCCACGTCGGAACCGGCGTGTGCCTCGGTCACGCAGATCACGCCGACCTTCTCGCCGGCGCAGGCCGCCGGAAGATAGCGCTGCTTCTGGTCGTGCGTCCCGCGGTGCGCAATGTGCGAAAGCGACATGTCGCTGTGCACCGTGAGCGCCGACGCCACACCGCCATAGGTCGAACGCGACAGCTCTTCCCCGAGCACCACGGAAGACAGCGCACCCAGGCCGCCACCGCCGTATTCGACCGGATGACGCATGCCGAGAAACCCCATGCCGCCGAGGTCGCGGAAAACGTGGCGCGGAATCTCGCCCTTTGCTTCCCAGGCGTCGCCGCCGGGCACGATCACGTCGTCGACGTAGCGCCGAAGCTGCTCGCGCACCATGCGCAAGTCTTCGTCGACGATGTCGGGTTCGCTGAAGTAAGGCAGGGACATGGGATCTTTCTCCGGATGGTTCTGGCGGCATTATAGTCCGACCCGTCGGGTTATTTAGAGCCCCCGATGCGGGTTTTGGCGGCGCCCCGGGGCGGTACACTCAACCCTTCAAAGCCGCCGCAGCGGCAGCAGACAGGGAACTCGAACATGCCACGCGTGCGATCTGACGACTACGACGCCAAGAGCCTGTCCATCATGGACAGCGCCGCCGCCCTTTTTGCCAAGGTGGGCTACCCGAACGCGAAGATGCAGGACATCGCG
>SEGN01000132.1 GCA_004211245.1 Variovorax sp. | reverse complement strand
CCGCCGGTGCTGACGCCGCAACAGGCGCACGAAAAGAAGCAGTACGTGCTGCCGCCGATGCACCTGGCGCGCGCCACGAACGAAGGCGGCGCGCAGGCGGCGATCGCGAAGGCGCCGCATCGGCTGAAATCGACCTTCGAGGTGGGTGGCCAGGAGCAGTTCTACCTGGAAGGGCAGATCAGCTACGCCATCCCCAAGGAGGGCGGTGCGATGCATGTCCACTGCTCGACGCAGCATCCGAGCGAAATGCAGCACCTGGTCGCGCACGCGCTGCACCTGCATGCCAACGAGGTCCATGTCGAATGCCGGCGCATGGGGGGTGGCTTCGGCGGCAAGGAATCGCAGTCGGGTCTGTTTGCCTGCGTCGCCTCCATCGCGGCGCACCGTCTGCAACGTCCGGTCAAGCTGCGGCTCGACCGAGACGACGACTTCCTGATCACCGGCCGGCGCCATTGCTTCTGGTACGAGTACGAGGTCGGCTACGACGACGAGGGCCGCATCCTCGGTGCCGAGATCACCATGGTCTCGCGCGCCGGCCATTCGGCCGATCTGTCCGGCCCGGTGATGACCCGCGCCCTGTGTCACTTCGACAATGCCTACTGGCTGCCGGACGTGTCGATGCACGGCTACTCCGGCAGGACCAACACGCAGAGCAACACCGCGTTCCGCGGCTTCGGCGGCCCGCAGGGCGCGATCGCCATCGAGAACATCATGGATTCGGTGGCGCGCGAACTCCGGCGCGACCCGCTCGACGTGCGGCGCATCAACTTCTACGGCAAGACCGAGCGCAACGTCACGCCCTACGAGCAGGTGGTGACGGACAACATCATCGAGGAACTGGTGGGCCAGCTCGAGGCGAGCAGCGACTACCGCCTCCGGCGGGCAGAGATCGAGGCCTTCAATGCCGCCAGCCCGGTGCTCAAGCGCGGGCTGGCGCTGGCGCCGCTCAAGTTCGGCATCTCCTTCAATGTGAAGCATTTCAACCAGGCCGGCGCCCTGGTGCACGTGTACACAGACGGGTCGATCCTGGTCAACCACGGCGGCACCGAGATGGGGCAGGGCCTCAACACCAAGGTGGCGCAGGTGGTGGCGCACGAACTCGGCGTGGGCTTCGAGAGCGTGCGGGCCACGGCAACCGACACCACCAAGGTGGCCAACACCTCGGCCACGGCGGCGTCGACCGGTGCCGACCTGAATGGCAAGGCCGCGCAGGATGCGGCACGCCAGATCCGCGAGCGGCTCGCCGCCTGCGCCGCGGCACGGCATGGCGGCGAAGCCTGCGCCGTGCGCTTCGCGAACGACAAGGTCGAAGTGAACGGCCGCACGCTCGATTTCGCCACGCTCGTCGGCGAGGCCTACCTCGACCGCGTGCAGCTCTGGTCCGATGGCTTCTACGCCACGCCGGGCCTGAGCTGGAACCGCGAGACCATGAAGGGCCACCCGTTCTATTACTTCGCCTACGGCGCGGCGGTGAGCGAGGTGATTGTGGACACGCTCACCGGCGAGTGGAAGTTGCTGCGCGCCGACATCCTGCACGACGCCGGTCGCTCGCTGAACCCGGCGGTGGACATCGGCCAGGTCGAAGGCGCGTTCATCCAGGGCATGGGCTGGCTCACGACCGAGGAGCTGGTATGGCACCCGCAGTCCGGCAAGCTCACGACGCACGCGCCGAGCACCTACAAGATTCCGACGGCGAACGACTGTCCCCCGGTGTTCAACGTCAAGCTGTTCGAAGGCGACAACTTCGAGGACTCCATCCATCGCAGCAAGGCGGTCGGCGAACCGCCGTTGCTGCTGCCGTTCTCGGTGTTCTATGCGATCCGCGATGCCGTTTCGGCGGCCGGCGACCACAAGGTCGATCCGCCGCTGCGCGCACCCGCGACCAGCGAGGCCATCCTCGCGGCCATCACCGCCGTGCGGGCCTGAGCCGTGCGGGACCGGGCGCTTTTCGACAAGATCGATCTGCACCTGATACGGGTGCTCTACACCGTGCTGACCGACCGCAGCGTTTCGCGGGCCGCGATCCGGCTCGGCATGTACCAGCCGGCCGTGTCGGCCGCGCTCAAGCGCCTGCGCGAACTGTCGGGCGACCCCTTGCTGGTGCGATCGGGCTCGGGCATGGTGCCCACCGACGCCGGGCTGCGCATGATCGAGCCGAGCGCCAGCATCCTGCGCGCGGCGGAGGTGCTTTTCAGCGACGCCCGCGGCTTCGACCCGCAAACGGCGGAGAGCACCTTCCGCATCGCGGCGAGCGACTACCTCGACCCGACGTTCCTGCCGATGCTGGTCGCCCAGATCAAGAGCCAGGCGCCGATGTGCAAGATCGAGATCCACGCGCTCTCGCCCGATTCCGACTACCACTCGCACCTGTCGCTGGGCCATGTCGACCTCGTCATCGGCAACTGGTCGAAGCCGCCGGAAGACCTGCACATGGCGCGGTTGTTCGGCGACGAGGTCGTGTCGCTCGTCAACATCGACCATCCGGCGGTCCGGCGCGGCTGGGACGCCGACACCTGGCTCGCGGCCGAGCACATCGCCCCCACGCCCACCCATCCCGGTGCGCGCGGCATCATCGAGCAGATGCTCGACGAGCTGGGCCTGCAGCGCAACATCACGGCGCGTTGTGCGCACTTCAGCCTGATTCCGGACATGGTGGCGTCCAGCCTGCTGGTGCTGACCACGGGGCGGCAATACTGCGAGCGTTTTGTCGGCCGCCTGCCGGTGCGCATCCTCGCCTGCCCGGTGCCGCTGCCGCGCCTCATGTACTACCAGCTGTGGCACGAGCGCACGCACTCGTCGAGTTCGGCGCGCTGGTTGCGCGAGCGCATCAAGTCGGTGGCGGCGTCGCTGCGGCCGGCGCCCGGCAAGAGCCAGTCGTAGCGGAGAGGGCGCATGTCGCACGATCGGCACAAGATGTGCATGCACCGGCAGCGCCTGCGCTGCACGGCATGCGTGGTGCTATATAAAGCAGGGCCCCGGCGCGGGGGTGCTTCAGACTTTTGTATGAGACGACAACCGTGGAACCGGGCATGACACCTTCCAGACTCCAGCTTGCGAACATCACCAAGCGTTACCCGGCCGTGGTCGCCAACAGCGACGTGTCGCTGATCGTGCAGCCGGGCGAAACGCATGCCGTGCTCGGCGAGAACGGCGCGGGCAAGTCGACGTTGATGAAGATCATCTACGGCTCGGTGAAGCCGGACGAAGGCACCGTGAGTTTCAACGGCCAGCCGGTGAACATCCGCAACCCGCAGGAGGCGAGGGCGCTCGGCATCAGCATGGTGTTCCAGCACTTCAGCCTGTTCGACACGCTCACCGTGGCCGAAAACGTCTGGCTCGGGCTCGACAAGAGCCTGGCGCTCGCGGACGTGACGAAGCGCATCACGGCCAAGGCGAGCGAGTACGGGCTCGACATCGACCCGTCGCGGCCGGTGCACACGCTGTCGGTCGGCGAGATGCAGCGCGTCGAAATCATCCGCGCGTTGCTGACCGACCCCAAGCTGCTCATCCTCGACGAGCCGACCTCGGTGCTGACGCCGCAGGCCGTGCAGAAGCTGTTCGTGGTGCTGAAGCAGCTCTCCTCGGAGGGCTGCAGCATCCTCTACATCAGCCACAAGCTGCACGAGATCCGGGAGCTTTGCACCGCCTGCACGGTGCTGCGCGGCGGCAAGGTGACAGGCGTGTGCAATCCGCAGAACGAGAGCAACGAGTCGCTCTCGCGCCTGATGATCGGCGCCGAGCCGCCGCCGCTGCAGCATCGCGCGGTGAAGACCGGCGCGGTGGCGTTGCGCGTGAAGGACCTGCGCCTCGCGCGCGACGACCAGTTCGGCGTCGACCTCGACGGCGTCACGCTCGAGGTGCGGGCCGGCGAGGTGGTCGGTATCGCGGGCGTGTCGGGCAACGGGCAGAAGGAGCTGCTCTATGCACTCTCGGGCGAGGACACCCGTGCCGAGGCCGGCATGATCGAGATGTTCGGCCAGCCGGCGGCGCGCCTGCGACCGCGCGGCCGCCGCAAGCTCGGTGTGCACTTCGTGCCGGAGGAGCGGCTCGGCCGCGGCGCGGTGCCGACGCTGAGCCTCGCGCACAACATGCTGCTGACGCGCGACAACGCGATCGGCAAGAGCGGCTGGATCCGCACCGGCGCGTTGCAGACGCATGCCGCCAGCATCATCCAGCGCTTCAACGTCAAGGCCGGCGGGCCGGGCGCGGCGGCGCGCTCGCTCTCGGGCGGCAACCTGCAGAAGTTCATCGTCGGCCGCGAGATCGATGCCGACCCGAAGCTCTTCATCGTGGCGCAGCCGACCTGGGGCGTCGACGTGGGTGCGGCCGCGCTGATCCGCGGCGAGATCCTCGCGCTGCGCGATGCGGGTTGCGCGGTGCTGGTGGTCAGCGAAGAGCTCGACGAGCTGTTCGAGATCAGCGACCGGCTGTATGTGATCGCCAAGGGCCAACTGTCGCCCTCGGTCGATCGAGCCGCGGCGACGGTGCCGCAGATCGGTGAATGGATGAGCGGACTCTGGCAAGGTGCCGCAGCCGCACGGGAGGCCGCACATGTTCAAGCTTGAAGCACGACCGCAGCTGTCGAAGTTCTGGAGCTACGGCTCGCCGATCCTCGCGCTGCTCATCACGGTGCTGATCGGCATGGCGCTGTTCGCGGCGCTGGGCAAGGACCCGGTGAAGGGCCTGCTGGTGTTCTTCTGGGAGCCGATCAAGAACGGTTACGCGCTCGGCGAGCTGATGGTGAAGGCCACGCCATTGCTCATCATCGCGCTCGGCCTGGCCGTGTGCTTCCGCTCGAACGTCTGGAACATCGGTGCCGAAGGGCAGTTCGTGATCGGCGCGATCGCGGCCGGCTACGTCGCGCTGCTCGCCGACCAGTCCACCGGCCCGTGGATCGTGCCCGCCATCATCCTGGCCGGCATCCTGGGCGGGATGTTCTGGGCCGCCATCGTGGCCTTCCTGCGCGACCGCTTCAATGCGAACGAGATCCTGGTCAGCCTGATGCTGGTCTATGTCGCCGTGCTGGTGCTCGGCTACATGGTTGCCGGGCCGCTCAAGGATCCGATGGGTTTCAACTTCCCGCAAAGCAAGACCTTCGAGCGGGTCACGCAGATTCCACGCCTCATGACGGGCTCGCGCGTGAGCATCGGCCTGGTGATCGCGCTGGTCGGCGTGGCGGGGCTCTGGGTATTCCTGTTCCGCACGCGGGCCGGATTCGCGCAGCAGGTCGGCGGCCTGGCGCCGGCCGCCGCGCGCTATGCCGGCTTCTCGGCGCGCAAGGCGGTCTGGATCGCGCTCCTGACGTCGGGCGGCGCGGCGGGCCTGGCCGGCGCGCTCGAAGTGGCCGGTCCGATCGGCCAGCTCACGCCCTACGTGCCGGCTGGCTATGGCTTCGCCGCCATCATCGTGGCCTTCGTCGGGCGGCTGCACCCGGTCGGCATGGTGTTCTCGGCGATCCTGATGAGCATGTTCTACATCGGCGGCGAGCTCGCGCAGTCGCGGCTCGGGCTGCCGAAGTCGCTGACCGGCGTGTTCCAGGGCCTGCTGCTGTTCACGCTCCTGGCCTGCGACACGCTGATCGCCTACCGCGTGCGGCGCAAGCTGGCGCCCAGGGCGGCACCGCTTTCGGCGGCGCAGCAAGGCACGGCCTCGCTGCAGGCCAGCACGCCGCTCACCGCACCCACCGTGGCACGTGCCACCGAAGGAGCCCTCTGACATGAAACCCCACGTTCTTCACTTCGCGTATTGGCTGCCCTCCGAGCGGGCACATGCCTGCCTCGGGGCGTCCCGGCGGGAGGCATGATGGATTCCTACGCGCTCCTCCTGGGCTCGATGCTCAGCGCCGGCACGGTGCTGGCCATCGCCTCGCTCGGCCTGCTCATCAACGAGAAGGCCGGCATCGTCAACCTGGGCGCCGAGGGCCTGATGCTCTGCGCCGCCATCGCAGGCTTCGCGATCACGGTGAAGACAGGCAACACCTGGCTCGGCTTCGCGGGCGGCATGGTCACGGGCGCCTTCCTGGCGGCCGTCTTCGGCGTGCTGGTGATCTGGCTCAACACCAACCAGTACGCGACCGGCCTCGCGCTGAGCCTGTTCGGCGTCGGCTTCTCGGCCTTTGCCGGCATCAACTACGTGCAGGCCAAGCTGCCCGAGAGCATCAGCTATGCGCTGCCCGTGCTGGGCGGCATTCCGCTGGTCGGGCCGGCGCTGTTCCGGCATCACCCGATCGTCTACTTCGCGGTGTTCCTGACCTTCGCGCTGATCTGGTTCCTCTACCGCACGCGGGCCGGGCTGGTGCTGCGCTCGGTCGGCGAGTCGCCCGAGTCCTCGCATGCGCTGGGCTATCCGGTGCGGCGCATCCGCTTCCTCGCGGTGATCGCGGGGGGCGCGCTGTGCGGCCTCGCCGGCGCGTACCTGTCGGTGGTCTACACCGGCCTGTGGGTCGAGAACATGGTGGCCGGCAAGGGCTGGATCGCGCTCGCACTGACCACCTTCGCGACCTGGCGGCCGGCGCGGGTGCTGCTCGGCGCCTATCTGTTCGGCGGCGTCACGATGCTGGGCTTTCACCTGCAGAGCGTGGGGGTCGACATCCCGAGCCAGTTCCTGAACATGATGCCCTACATCGCCACCATCGTCGTGCTCGCGCTGATCTCGCGCAATCCGGCCTTCATCCGCATCAACATGCCGGCCTCGATCGGGAAACCGTTCTACCCGGGCTCATAATTCATCCGTTACTTTTCGCGTTCCGCCAACCCGTCCTCTGAGGATTTCTGACAATGACTGATCTGATGAACAAGCGCTCCCTGCTCAAGCTCGCGGCCCTGACGGCCGTGGCTTCGGCCGCCCTCATGGGTTGCGGCAAGAAGGAAGAGGCTGCTGCGCCTGCAGCGGCCCCGGCCGCTCCGGCACCGACCGCCGCCGCGCCTGCGCCCGCACCGGCCGCGCCGCTCAACATCGCCTTCGCCTATGTGGGCCCGGTCGGCGACGGCGGCTGGACCTTTGCGCACGACAACGCGCGCAAGGCGCTCGAAAAGGAATACGGCGACAAGATCAAGACCACGTTCGTCGAGAGCGTGCCCGAGTCGGCCGATGCCGAGCGGGTCTTCCGCGACATGGCGAGCCAGGGCAACAAGCTGATCTTCGGCACCACCTTCGGCTACATGGAGCCGATGCTCAAGGTCGCGGCCGACAACAAGGCAATCAGGTTCGAGCATGCCACCGGCTACAAGACGGCCGAGAACATGCGCACCTACGACAGCCGCACCTACGAAGGCGCGTACATGGCCGGCATCATCGCGGGCGCGATGACCAAGTCCAACAAGCTGGGCGTGGTCGGCTCGGTCCCGATTCCCGAGGTGCTGCGCAACATCAACAGCTTCACGATGGGCGCTCAGTCGGTCAACCCGAAGATCACGACCAACGTCGTGTGGGTCAACGAATGGTTCAGCCCGCCGAAGGAAACCGAAGCCGCCACCGCACTCATCAACGGCGGTGCCGACGTGCTGTTCCAGAACACCGATTCGCCGGCCGTGCTGAAGACGGCGCAGGAAAAGGGCAAGCGCGCATTCGGCTGGGATTCGGACATGACCGCCTACGGCCCGAAGGCCCACCTGGCCTCTGCCGTGATCAACTGGACGCCGTACTACGTCAAGGCGACCAAGGACGCGCTGGACGGCACCTGGGCGACCGGCTCCAGCTGGTGGGGCGTGAAGGAAGGCGCGATCGACATCGTCTCGCTGGC
>SEGN01000541.1 GCA_004211245.1 Variovorax sp. | reverse complement strand
CTTATGGAAATATTGCTGCAGCAGATCATCAACGGTCTGGTTCTCGGCAGCATGTACGCCTTGATAGCCTTGGGCTACACCATGGTGTACGGCATCATCAACCTCATCAACTTTGCCCATGGCGAGGTGCTCATGGTGGGTGCGCTCACCAGCTGGAGCATCATCGGCTGGATGCAGGCCGCGATGCCAGGCACCCCGGGCTGGTTGATCCTGCTGATCGCGCTGATCATTTCGTGCATCGTCGCCGCCACGCTCAACTTCGTGATCGAGAAGCTGGCCTACCGCCGGCTGCGAAACAGCCCCAAGCTGGCGCCGCTCATCACGGCGATCGGCATGTCGATCCTGCTGCAGACCATCGCCATGATGATCTGGCGGCCCACCAACAAGCCCTATCCGACCCTGTTGCCGAGCGACTCGATCAACGTGGCCGGTGCGGCGATCTCGCCGACGCAGATCATGATCCTGGTCGTCACCGCGATCTCGCTCGCGGTGCTCACATGGCTGGTCAACTACACCAAGCTCGGCCGCGCGATGCGTGCCACTGCGGAGAACCCGCGCGTCGCCTCGCTGATGGGCATCCGGCCCGACGTGGTGATCTCGGCCACCTTCATCATCGGTGCCGTGCTGGCCGCCATCGCGGGTGTGATGCAGGCCTCCAACTACGGCATTGCCAATCATTCGATGGGTTTCCTGCCCGGCCTGAAGGCCTTCACCGCCGCCGTCTTCGGCGGCATCGGCAACCTGCCTGGCGCCGTGGTGGGCGGGCTGGTGCTGGGCCTGGTCGAGGTCATCGGCGCCGGCTACCTGGGCGCGCTGACGGGCGACGTGCTGGGCAGCCAGCATGCCGACATCTTCGCTTTCGTGATCCTCATCCTCACCTTGACCGTGCGGCCGTCCGGCCTGCTGGGTGAGCGTGTGGCGGATCGAGCTTGACGAAGGAGCGCACCATGTCCAGAACCAAGAACATCGTTCTCTTCGTGCTCGCCGGCATCGCGTTGCTGGTGCTGCCGCACATCCTGCAGCCTTTCGGCAATGCCTGGGTGCGCATCGCCGACACCGCGCTGCTGTACTGCCTGCTGGCGCTGGGGCTGAACATCGTGGTCGGCTACGCTGGCCTGCTGGACCTCGGCTACGTCGCGTTCTATGCGATCGGTGCGTACATGTACGCGCTGCTCGCGTCGCCGCACCTGACCGACACCTTCCCCGCCATCAAGGCGATGTTCCCGAACGGCCTGCATGCGCCGCTGCTGATCGTGATCCCGCTCGCGCTCGGCTTGGCCGGTGTGATGGGTGCGCTGCTGGGCGCGCCCACCCTCAAGCTGCGCGGCGACTACCTGGCCATCGTGACGCTCGGCTTCGGCGAGATCATCCGCGTGTTCATGAACACGCTGGACCATCCGGTCAACATCACCAATGGTGCGAAGGGCATCGACGCGATCGACGCGGTGCACTTCTGGGGGTTGAACCTGGGCAAGCCGCTGAAGATCGGCGACTACACGATCGCCTCGGTCACGCTCTACTACTACCTGTTCCTGGCCTTCGTGATCGCCACGCTGATCATCTCGAACCGCCTGCAGAAGTCGCGCATCGGCCGCGGCTGGATGGCGATTCGCGAAGACGAGATCGCTGCCAAGGCGATGGGCATC
>SEGN01000540.1 GCA_004211245.1 Variovorax sp. | reverse complement strand
GTGACCTGAACTGCGTCGTTTCTTTACCCGGGCCAGTCGTCCCTCGGCACAGCCACCGCTCTGACTTGCCAGGTGTCGGTTCCGTGGTCGAAGGTGAAGTTCGGATGATGTGGGACGGGAGATGATGAAGCCCGGAAGGTTTTCCTACCGGGACGCGCTTGGATTGTCAGGCGGCGCGGGTGATCTGCAGGTTCAGCCAATCCGAGACCCACTGGATGGCGTTGCGGCCGGCGTTGTCGACGACCAGGTTCTGGTAGCTCTGGTGCGCCCCGGAGGCGAAGAAGCTGGCCGCGTTCAGGCCCTCCCCGACCACCGCGGCGAGATCCTCGGCCCCCTGCGACTGCGCCATCGTCGACACCGACCCGGCGAGTCCCGCGAGGTCGAGGGTCTGCGCCTGCGTGGTGATCGCGTTGCCCACGGGATTGGTCTGCTTGCCCAGCAGCGCGGGGTCGGTCTTGCTGGCTGTGCCGGTGAGCATGTTCGCGGCCACCGTAGCGAGGTCGAGGCCGAGTGGGATCAAAGCCGCGGTCTGCGCCGCAGCACCGACCGGGTCGGGTAATACCCCGGGCGGGGGAAAGAGCCTGTCCGCGGCGGCCCACGCAATTTCCTGCGCCTGGCCAGCGATGTTGGCCAGCTTGATCACGTCGACGTTGCCGAGGATGCTGGTGACCAACGCTGCGATCTGGGTGTACCCCGTCGGGTCCGGGATGATCGCGAGGATTTGCGAGACCCACTTCAAGTCGACACCGGCGACCATCTTCACCAGCGGCTCGAACTGCACGTTCAGCTCTCGGGCGGCATCGCGGGCGGCGCGGACATCGCCGGCGGCGATCTTCTGCGGGAGCACGATCAGGTTGTGCAGGATCTTCGGAATATCGAGGGCAGTGACGCCGGTCACGACATTCAGGGCTTGATCGACGACGACTTTCGGTTTGAGGACCGACAGCACGCTCGACGCGGAGGAGAGGGCATCTGCCGGGGTGGCGGCGACGGGTGCGATTTGGCTACCGAGTGATGCGGCGGTGGTGGCGAGTTGAGAGATTTCGGGTGCGGTGGCCGGCAGTGTGGTGGCGCCATTATTGCCGAGTTTGGCTGCGGTGTTCGCGATCGTGGTCACCGAGTCGAGTGCACCGGCCAGGTCCGCGTGGCTGGCCGTGGTGAGGACCTGTGCGGCCGCGTTTTCCGGTGTGCCCACTGGAGCTGCGGCCAAGCTACTAGTGGCAGCGGTGTTCGCGGCCCCGGACTGCAGCAGGTCGACCAGTGGGCTGAGCGTCTTGGACAGCGAGGTCGCGGTGTCGGCGATCTGGTTCACATCGATCGAGCCGCCGGTGCCGGACAGTTGCTTTCCGAGCGCGTCGATATTCGATCCGAGACCGGGCAGGTCTGCGCCACTGAAATCTGAGGTCAGCGCGGTCGCGACCGCCCCGTTACCCCCACCCGCGCCGGCGCCGGCACCGGTGTTGCCGGGCGTCTTCGACAGGATCGACCCGAGCGATCCGAGGAACGGGTTGGCGCCCTTGCGGATCGAGCAGTACAGGTCGTTCGGATCGCAGATCGAGGCGACCCGCCCCGACAGCGTGCCCATGCCCTGCGACCGGGGACCGGCGATCCCCTCCCCCGACGTCGTCGGCCCCACCGTCGCGGCGCCCTTCGT
>SEGN01000131.1 GCA_004211245.1 Variovorax sp. | reverse complement strand
AAGTAGCGCTCGCCGTCCTTGGGCGTGCGGACTTCACCTTCCACCATGTCGCCGGTGTGGAGGTTGAAGCGGCGCACCTGGCTCGGACTGATGTAGATGTCGTCGGTGCTGGCCGTGAAGCTGGTGTCGGGGCTGCGCAGGAAGCCGAAGCCGTCCGGCAGGATCTCGAGCACGCCGTCGGCGAAAACCTGTTCGCCTGCTTTCGCCCGCTTCTTGATGATGGCGAACATCAGCTCCTGCTTGCGCATGCGGCCGGTGTTTTCGATCTCAAGGGCTTCGGCCTGCTTGAGGACTTCAGACACGTGGAGTGCCTTGAGTTCGTTTAAGTGCATGGAATGACCCCTGATGGGGCTTTTCGACTGGAAAACTGGGGGGAGGTTTGATGTGCGGCGAGAGGTGCCGCACAACCGGGGAACTCGAACCGGGCGCTTGTGGCGGGCCGGTGATCTGCTGCCGATTATGCAGCAATTCTGGCGGGCATCGCGTTGCGCGCTGCCCGCCGGGAAAAATCAGGCGGCGGCCGCCAGATGCTTGTCGATGAAGGCCGCCAGTTCGGTCTTGCGCTTGGCGCCGACCTCGGTCGCCACCAGCTGGCCATTGTTGAACAGCATGAGCGTGGGCATCGCACGGATGTTGAACATGCCGGGGATCTCGCGGTTCTCGTCCACGTCCATCTTGACGATCTGGACCTTGCCTTCGTAGGTGGCTGCGACCTCGTCGAGCGCGGGCGCCATCTGCACGCAAGGGCCGCACCATTTGGCCCAGTAGTCCACAAGCACCGGCACACTCGATTTGAGTACGTCGGCTTCGAAAGAGGAGTCGGTCGTGTGTTTGATGAGGTCGCTGGCCATTGGGAGTCCTTGAGCGCTGGGTGAACCCGGGATCGGGTGCAGCTAAAGTTCAGGTCATTGTGACAGAGAACAAGGTTTGGCGCGTCACCGGCGCAGGCTATCGGCCTCATAGTCAAAAGCCTCGCAACCCTCCGCTTCGAATGCCGCGTTTTCGCCGATGACTTCCTCTGGTATCCACCCCTCCCTCACGCTTTGGCGTGCGCCCGGCACCGGCGTGGTCGCACGGATCGCCGAAGTGCTCGGTGCGCGCGGGGTGCACGCGGCCCGCGCCGTGGTTCTCGTGCCGTATGCGCAACTGATGAACGTGGCGCGCGAGATGTGGGCGCTGGACGGCCAGGCGGGCTTTGTTCCGCGCTTCGAGACCACACGCAACTGGGCCCGCAGCGCGGGTGGCTTTCTGCCCACGGGCTACGACCTGGCCTTCGACATGGCGCGCGACCTGGTCATGGCGCAATCGCTGTTGTCGCAGGCGGGACTGGGCGCCGAGCGACTGGCCCTGGCGGGGCGCGTGGTCGAACTCGCGCTGCAGCTGGCGCCGCTGGCTGCGGCCGAACTGCCGAAGGAACGCGATGCCTGGGCCCGACGGGCCACGCGCGCGGCCGAAGCGGGTTACGAATCGCAGTGGCTGGACACCGAGCGTGCGCTGGTTCGCATCGCGATCGTGTGGACTGCCACCTCGTCCTATGCGACCGACGTGCTGTTGACGGAGGCGGTCCGGTCGCAGGTCGATGCGCTGGTGGTGCTCGATGGCTTCCAGGCCGATCCACTCACCCGGAAGCTGGCGGCGCTGTGGGGCGAGCACGCCCTGCATCTGCCACTGGTGGCGACGCAGGGCCCGCCGGGCACCGCAGCGATCCACGAGGCCGCCGACCCCGAAGACGAAGCCGACCAGGCCGCTGCATGCGTGCTGCGCCATCTGGCCGAGGGACGCGCACCCGTCGCGTTGGTGGCGACCGACCGCGCGCTCACGCGCCGCATCAGCGCCCAGCTGGCGGCACAGGGCGTCGCACCGCACGACGAAACCGGCTGGAAACTGTCGACCACGCGCGCGGCCGCCACGTTGATGAGCGCGCTGCGCGCCTGCGCGCACGACGCGAGCAGCGACCAGGTGCTCGACTGGCTCAAGGGCAGCGATGCCGAGGCTGTCGCCGTCCAGTTCCTCGAGGCCCGCCTGCGGCGCGACGGCCAGCGCGACTGGCTGACCTTCTGCGCGCACGTCGCACGCAGCGAGCGTCCGCAGGACGCGGCGCTGCAGTCGTTCTGCGAGGCGGTGGAAGGGCGCCGGGCACTGCTGATGAAAGCGCGGCCGTTGGAAGAGTGGCTGCCGGCGCTGCGGAAACTGCTGCAGGCCGATGGCCGCTGGGACGCACTTTCGGCGGATCTGGCAGGGGCCAATGTGCTGTCAGCGCTCTGGCTCGATGACGACGCCGCCGAGATCGCCGGCGGCCGGCACACGCTCGCCGAATTCAGCGCCTGGGTACGCGACGTGCTCGAAGCGGCCAGCTTCGTCCCGCCGACCGGCGGGCAAGCCCCGCGGGTCGTCGTGTTGCCGCTGCACCAGTTGCTTGGCCGCGTCTTCGGCAGCGTGGTGATACCCGGCTGCGACGACCGCCGGCTGCCAGCCTCGCCCGAGCCGCCTGGCAACTGGAGCACGGCACAACGCGCGGAGCTCGGCCTGCCATCTCGCCTGTCGCTCGAGACGGCCCAGCGCGCAGCGTGGGCGACGGCATTGCGCAATCCCTTCTGCGAACTGCTCTGGCGCCGTGCCGATGCGACCGGCGAGCCGGTGCGGCCCAGCCCCCTGGTCCAGGCGCTGCAGCTCGACGGCGCGCTGGCCGTCGGCACCGATCCGCGCGTCGCACGCGAGGTGCCGCTGCGCCCCACCCAACGGCCTTTGCCGAGTGGCGCCTTGTTGCCGCTGCAGAGCGTTTCGGCCACCGTCTACGAGGACCTGCGCCGCTGCCCTTACCGATTCTTCGCGCTCCGGCAACTGGCCTTGCGCAGCGCCGACGAGCTGGACGCGGAGGTCGACAAGCGCGACTTCGGCAACTGGCTGCATGCGGTGCTGGGTCACTTTCACGAAGCGCTGCAAGCGGCACCGTCGGGCGACCCGGAGGCCCGGTTCGACCTGATGGCCGATGCCGCCCGGGCGGCGACGCGCGCGTTCGGACTGTCGCAGGCCGAGTTCCTGCCTTTCGCGGCCGCCTGGCCTGCGGTGCGCGACGGCTACCTCGCGTGGCTCGCCGGGCACGAGGCCGACGGCATGGCCTTCGAGGAAGCCGAGCCGTGGAAAGAGCAGGCGCTCGGCGCGCTGAGGCTGGTCGGCCGGCTCGATCGCATCGACCGCACGCCGGAAGGACAGGCGTTCGTGATCGACTACAAGACCGAATCCGCGGCCACCACCAGGGAGCGCATCAAGGAGCCGACCGAAGACACGCAGCTCGCGTTCTACGCCGCATTGGTCGCGGACGACACCGTGCGCGCCGCCTACGTCAACGTCGGGGAAAAATCGTCCGGCACGCAGACCTTCGAGCAAACCGAGGTGGTGGACGCGCGCGACGCGCTGGTGGCCGGGCTCATCGACGACTTCACCCGCATCGCCGAAGGCGCCGCATTGCCGGCGCTCGGAGAAGGCATGGTGTGCGAGCACTGTGCCGCACGCGGTCTCTGCAGAAAAGACTTCTGGGAGATGTCCGCATGAACGGTGCTGCCTACGAACACAACGGTGCGCACGTCGCCCGCGAAACCTTCTATGCCATCGCCTGCGATCCGCGCCGCTCGGTGGCGGTGGAGGCGTGTGCCGGCGCCGGCAAGACCTGGATGCTGGTGTCGCGCATCGTGCGCGCCTTGCTGGAGAAGGGCGAAGAGACCTGTGCGCCGCACGAGATCCTGGCCATCACCTTCACCAAGAAGGCAGCCGGCGAGATGCGCGAGCGTCTCGACCAGTGGCTCGAGGCATTTGCCACGCGAACCCCGCAAGTGCTGGTCGGCGAACTCGTTCTGCGCGGCATGTCGCCGCCTGCCGCCACCGAGGCCGCACCACGCCTGCAGGGCCTCTATAGACGGTTGCTCGAAGGCGGCCGGCCGGTGCAGTTCCGCACCTTCCACGCGTGGTTTGCGGGCCTGCTGCGCAACAGGCCGCTGGCAGTGCTGCAGCAACTCGGCTTGCCCGCCAACTACGAGCTGCTCGAAGACGATGCCGAGGCGCGGACGCGCACCTGGCGTCAGTTCTTCGCGGCGCTGACCGAGGACGAAGTCGCGCTGGCCGACTACCACGCCGTGGTCGCCACCCACGGCCGCTCGCAGACCGCCAAGGCATTGGGCGAGGCGCTGACGCGGAGGGTCGAGTTCGCGCTCGCCGATGCAGCCGGTTCGGTGCAGCCCTTCGGCGCGCTTCATCCGTCGCTTGCCGGGCTCGACGAGCCCACGCACGGCCTTCGCGGCGAAGCGGTGCGCCAGCGCTGGCTGTCGTGGGCCGCCGAGCTCGGCCGCGAAGCCAACAAGACGCCGCAGAAGGCAGCCGAGGCCATCATCGACGTGTTCGGCGCCGGCTCACCTGCCGACGGCCTGCTCGCCGATGCGCTCGCGCGCCTGCGCAAGGCCTTTCTCGTCGCAACCGAGGACCGCCTGAACAAGAACCTGCAGAAGTTTCCCGCGGCGCAGGCGGCCGAGGCCGAGCTTCAGACCCTCTGCGCCGCGCAGCTGCAGCATGCTGCATGGCAGTACCAGCAGCGCATGACGCGCCTCACGCGGCTTCTGTTGACGGCGTTCGCCCGGGTCAAACGCGCGCACGGTTGGGTCGACATGAACGACGTCGAGCAGGCCGCGCAGATGCTGCTCGGCGAATCGGACCTCTCGGGCTGGGTCCAGGAGCGGCTGGACGCGCGCATCGCGCACCTGCTGATCGACGAGTTCCAGGACACCAACCCGTTGCAGTGGAAGGCGCTGTACGGCTGGCTCAGCGGCTACACCGGCGCGGGCGGCCGCGCGCCGCGCGTCTTCATCGTGGGAGACCCGAAGCAGAGCATCTACCGCTTTCGCCGTGCCGAGCCGCAGGTCTTCATCGCGGCCAAGTCATTCCTGCGCGACGGGCTGGGCGGCGACGAACTGAATTGCGACCACACCCATCGCAACGCGCGCGGTGTGATCGGACTGGTCAATCGCGCAATGGGCGCTGCGCAGGCCGCCGGGGAGTTCGATGGCTACCGGGATCACACCACCGAACGTGCCGACGATGGTGAGGTGCTCAAGCTGCCGCCGATCGAGCGCGACGCTGCGGCTGGCGCGGCTGCGGCATGGCCCGCTGACGACGGCATGCTGCGCTGGCGCGACAGCCTGGTCACGCCGCGCGTGCTTCCCGAAGAACAACTGCTGCAGAAGGAGTGCGAGCAGGCCGCCCGCTGGGTTGCGCAACGCATCGCCGACGGCACGCCGCCCTCGCGGATCATGGTGCTGGCGCGCCGCCGCAGCCGGCTCGCCGCGATGCAGGACGCGCTGCGTCAGCGTCATATCCCGGCCCAACAGCCGGAGAAGAACGAACTCAACGACGCCCCCGAGGTACAGGACCTGGTGGCGCTCGTCGATGCGCTGGTGTCGCCCGCGCACGACCTCTCTCTTGCGCGGGCGCTCAGGTCGCCGTTGTTCGGCGTCGACGATTCGGCGTTGGTGCAACTGGTGCTGCGCCAGCGTGCGCAGCCCGGCCTCGGCTGGTTCGCGCTGTTGCAGGGCGACGATCTGCCGGAGGTGTTGTCACCTCTGGGCGCCACGCTGCGGCGGTGGCAGACCTGGCTCGCAGCGTTGCCGCCGCACGATGCGCTCGATGCGATCTTTCACGACGGCGACGTGCTCGCGAAGTTCGGCGCCGCCGCGCCCGCCGCATTGCGCCAGGGCGTGCTGGCGAACTTGCGCGGCCTGCTGGCTGCGTCGCTCGAGATCGACGGCGCCCGCTTCACCACGCCCTACAGCCTGGTGCGTGCGTTGCGCGCGGGCGGCGTGCGCGCACCCGCAGTGACCGCCCCCGATGCGGTGCGCCTGTTGACCGTGCACGGTGCCAAGGGCCTCGAAGCCGACAACGTGCTGCTGCTCGATTGCGATTCGGCGGCACCGCGTTCGCAGACCATGGGCGTGCTGGTCGAGTGGAAAGGCAGCGATCCCGCGCCCAGGCGCTTCATCTTCATGGCGAGCGAGAAGGCGCCGCCGGCCTGCGCGGCGACGCTGCTCGAGGAAGAGCAGCGCGCACGCCATCGCGAGGAGCTCAACGGCCTGTACGTCGCGACCACGCGGGCGCGCGAGCGCCTCGTGTTGTCGTCGGTGCGGCCGGCACGCGCCAACGAAGGAAGCTGGTGGGCGCGGCTCGAAGCCGGTTGCGCGCCGACCGAAGCCGACGAGCCGATGGTCCCGCTGTCGTCCAGCGCCGGCAACGCAAGCTTCTGCCTTCGGACCCTGCCCGCGATCCCCGTGCCGGCTGCAACGCCGGCGGCCAGCACCTTGGCGGCAACAACTGTCGATGCGCGCAGCGCGGCCTTCGGCCAGGCAATGCACCGTCTGCTGGAGTGGGCTGTACCCGGCGAAGCGCTTTCCGTCGGCCACGTGCGTGCTGCGGCGCGCGAATTCATGCTCGATGCGCAGCAGGCGCGCGGCGCGGCAGTGCTCGCACAGCGCGTGCGCGCCGGCGCAGGGGCCTGGGCATGGGACGCGCGCACGATCGACTGGCACGGCAACGAAGTGGCGTTGCTGCACGAAGGCGAAACGCTGCGACTCGACCGGCTGGTGCGCCATCGCGCCAGCGGTGCGTGGTGGGTGCTCGACTACAAATCCGCGGCCCGCCCCGAACGCGACGCCGCGCTCATTGCACAGATGCGGCGCTATCGCGCTGCCGTGCAGCAAGCCCATCCTGGGGCCACGGTACGCGCCGCGTTCCTGACCGGGCAGGGCGAACAGATCGAGATCGAATGACCGACAAGAAGTGCGTTGTGGTGATCGGTGGCGGCCCGGCCGGCCTGATGGCGGCCGAAGTGCTGAGCGCATCGGGGGTGCAGGTGGACCTCTACGACGCGATGCCGTCGGTGGGCCGCAAATTTCTGCTGGCCGGCAAGGGGGGCCTGAACCTCACGCATTCGGAGCCGTTCGAGATCTTTGCCAGCCGGTTCGGCGAGCGCCGCACGCGGGTCGAGCCGATGCTCGAACGGTTCGGGCCAGCGCAGTTGCAGGCCTGGGCACAGGGGCTCGGCATCGAGACGTTCGTCGGAACCTCGGGACGGGTGTTTCCCAAGGACATGAAGGCCGCGCCGCTGCTGCGCGCCTGGCTGCATCGTCTGCGCGGGGCCGGCGTGCGGTTTCACATGCGGCATCGCTGGCTCGGCTGGGCCGAGCGTGGTGCCCTGCGCTTCGCACAGGCCGACGGCGAAGTGCAGGTCCCATCCGACACGGTCGTGCTGGCGCTCGGCGGTGGCAGCTGGTCGCGGCTCGGCTCGGACGGCGCGTGGCTGCCGTGGCTGGCGGAGCGCAATGTGGCCGTTGCGCCCTTGCAGCCTGCCAATTGCGGCTTCGACGTCGGCTGGAGCGAACACTTCGCGAGCCGCTTCGCCGGCCAGCCATTCAAGTCCGTCGCCATCACGTTCTCTGCCGGGGATGGCCGCAGTTTCTCGCGCAAGGGCGAGTTCGTCGCAACCGCGACGGGCGTGGAAGGCAGCCTGGTCTACGCCGCCTCGGCGCTCCTGCGCGACGAGATCACGGCGCGGGGCAGCGCCACCCTGTCGCTCGACCTGCTGCCGGACCGCAGCGCGCAACAGGTGAGCGCGGCCGTGCGGCATCCGCGCGGCGCCCGCTCGCTGAGCAGTCACCTCAAGAGCCGGCTGGGCATCGATGGCATCAAGGCAGGGCTGCTCTACGAAGCGTTGTCGCGCGAGCAGATGCAGATGCCCGACGTGCTCGCGGCGACGATCAAGGCCGTGCCGCTGCGGTTGCGCGCCGCACGGCCGATCGACGAGGCCATCAGCACTACCATGCGGGGAGGCCCGTCAGACTGCATTCTAAACCGACGGGTTCGGGCCGGTACGGGCTTCTAGAATGACCCTATGTCCTATCTCGTGCTCGCTCGCAAATACCGTCCCCGGAACTTCCAGGAGATGGTGGGGCAGGAGCATGTGGTGCAGGCCCTGTCGAATGCGTTGACCACGCAGCGCCTGCATCACGCCTACCTGTTCACCGGCACGCGGGGTGTCGGCAAGACGACGGTGTCGCGCATCCTGGCCAAGTCGCTCAATTGCCAGGGCCCGGACGGGCAGGGCGGCATCACCGCGACGCCCTGTGGCGTGTGCCAGGCCTGCACCGACATCGACGGCGGGCGTTTCATCGACTACACCGAGCTCGACGCGGCCTCCAACCGTGGTGTCGACGAGGTGCAGTCGCTGCTGGAGCAGGCGGTCTACAAGCCGGTGCAGGGGCGCTTCAAGGTCTTCATGATCGACGAGGTGCACATGCTCACGAACACCGCCTTCAACGCGATGTTGAAGACGCTGGAAGAGCCGCCGGAATACCTCAAGTTCGTGCTGGCGACCACCGATCCGCAGAAGGTGCCGGTCACGGTGCTGTCGCGCTGCCTGCAGTTCAACCTTCGGCCGATGGCGCCCGAGACGGTGCTGGAACACCTGACCGGCGTCCTGCAGGCCGAACAGGTGCCGGCCGAGGCCCAGGCACTCAAGCTGCTGGCACGCGCAGCGCGCGGCTCCATGCGCGATGCGCTCTCCCTGACCGACCAGGCCATCGCGTTCGGCAACGGCGCGCTGGTCGAAGACGGCGTGCGGCAGATGCTCGGCACCGTTGCCCGCGCCCACGTGTTCGGACTGATCGAGGCGCTCGCGGCCGGCGACGGCAAGACCGTGGTCGAAACCTCCGAGGGGCTGCGGCGCGAGGGCCTGTCGGCCACCTCCACGCTGGAGGAAATGACCAGTGTGCTTCAGGCGATGGCAGTGTTGCAGGCCGTGCCTTCGCGCGCCGAGGCTGCTGCCGATGCCACCGACCCGGATGCGGCCGAAACCGCACGGCTCGCTGCGCGCATGCCACCCGACGAGACGCAGTTGCTCTACAGCCTGTGCCTGCACGGCCGCGGCGAGCTCGGGCTCGCACCCGACGAGTACGCGGGGCTCACGATGGTGCTGCTCCGGCTGCTGGCGTTCAAGCCGACCGCGGAAAAAAAAACTCTGAATGAGGCGGTGCGTGCGGTGCCGCCGGTTGCGCCGGCCGCTCCGCTGGCGCCGCCGCCCGGCCATCGGCTCCCCATCGTCGAGCGCCCGGGTTCGCCGACCCCCGCGCCTGCGCCGGCCGAAGCGACCGCGGTGGTGGCGATGCAGGTGCGCGTGCAGCCGCCGCCCGGCGCCCGCGATGCGGCCCGCGCCGACGCGCCCGCTGCCCCGATCGCGCCCAGCGAGGACGGCGACTTCTGGCACGCCACCGTGACGCAACTGGTGCTGGCGGAAGCCATCAGCGCGTTGGCGCGCGAGCTCGCCCTGCAGTCGCAGCTGGTCGCGCGCGACGTCGACCAGTGGTTGCTGCGCGTCGAGCGCGAATCGCTCAACCAGGCGGCCACGCGCGACAAGCTGCAGGCCGCGTTGCTCACGCTCGGGCACGAGGTGAGGCTCGCCATCGAAATCGGCGGGGTGGTCGACAGCCCCGCGCGTCGCAACAAGCTCGCGGCCGAGGCGCGGCAGCGCGCGGCCGAGGAAGCGATCCACAACGACCCGCTGGTGCAGAGCATGATGCGCGACTTCGATGCCCGCATCGTGCCCGGCACGCTGCGGCCGGTTTAGCATCCGGCATCCCTCTCTTTTCAACGTTTTCAGGATCAAGACATGTTCAACAAAGGACAACTCGCCGGCCTCATGAAGCAGGCGCAGGCGATGCAGGACAACCTCAAGAAGGCGCAGGAAGAACTGGCGCACATCGAGGTGGAAGGCGAGTCGGGCGCAGGCCTCGTGAAGGTGCTGATGACCTGCAAGCACGACGTCAAGCGCATCACCATCGACCCGAGCCTGCTCGCCGACGACAAGGACATGCTCGAGGACCTGGTGGCCGCCGCCTTCAACGCCGCCGTGCGCAAGGCCGAGGAGACGAGTGAAGCCAAGATGGGCAAGCTCACGGCCGGCATGCCCGGCATGCCCCCGGGAATGAAGCTTCCTTTCTGATGCGCGGCGCCTGATGGCGGATTCCAGTTCGCTCGATGCGCTGGTCGACGCGCTGCGGCGCCTGCCGGGGGTCGGCGTCAAGTCGGCTTCGCGCATGGCTTTCCATCTGCTGCAGCACGATCGCGAAGGCACGCAGCTGCTGGCGCGAGCGCTGGAGCAGGCCGCGAGCCACGTGCGACATTGCGATCGCTGCAACACCTTCACGGAAGGCGCGATCTGCAGCGTGTGCAGCGACGCGCGGCGCGACGCCAGCAAGCTCTGCGTGGTCGAGACGCCGGCCGACCAGGCTGCGCTGGAACGCACCAATGCGTTTCGCGGGTACTACTTTGTGCTGATGGGCAAGCTCAGCCCGCTCGATGGCATCGGGCCCAGGGACATCGGCTTGCAGAAGCTGTTCGACCGTGCGCTCGACGGACGGGTGGTCGAGGTGATCCTGGCCACCAACTTCACGGCCGAAGGAGAGGCCACGGCCCATGTGATCGGCGAGGCGCTGCGCCAGCGCGGACTCACCGTCACCCGGCTCGCGCGCGGCGTGCCGGCCGGCAGCGAGCTCGAATACGTCGACCTCGGCACCATCGCACACGCACTGGTCGACAGGCGCTGAGTAAAAACCCGCACGGGATGTTCCCGATGCAGGTGAGGGGGTGGCTCCCTAAGCTCGGTCAACTTCAAGAACCGTTGGCCCCGCAGGGCCGCTTTCATGCTCAATCGCCGTACCTTCACCTCCGCCGCCGCGATCAGTGCCGCTGCGATCGCCGTGCCCCACGTTCACGCGCAGCCAAAGCTCGAGAAGACCAAGATCTCCATCGCGGTGGGCGGCAAGGCCGCGTTCTATTACCTGCCGCTCACCATCACCGAGCAACTCGGCTATTTCAAGGCCGAAGGGCTCGACGTCGAGATCTCCGACTTTGCCGGTGGCTCGCGCGCGCTGCAGGCAGTGGTCGGCGGCTCCGCGGACGTGTGCTCGGGCGCCTTCGAGCACACCATCAATCTGCAGGCCAAGAACCAGTTCTTCCAGTGCTTCGTGCTGCAGGGTCGGGCGCCGCAGATCGC
>SEGN01000130.1 GCA_004211245.1 Variovorax sp. | reverse complement strand
CTCGCGTGGTTTCTCTGCAGCGTGGTGGAGCGGTATGCGCCGCTGGCCGAAGCACGCGGCGAGCACGAACGCGCCGCGCGCTGGCAGGCGGCACGGCAAGGCTGGATCACCGCATTGCATGACGCGGGCTGGGACGGCGCCTGGTTCCGGCGCGCATTCTTCGACAACGGCGCGCCGCTCGGCTCGTCGGCCAACGACGAGTGCCGCATCGACCTGATCGCGCAGGCCTGGTCGGTGCTCTCGGGTGCCTCGCAGCCGCGCTACACCGACGCGGCCATGCGATCGTTGAACGAACAGCTGCACGACGAGCGCATGGGGCTGTTGCGGCTGCTGACGCCGCCTTTCGAACATGCCACCGACAGTCCCGGCTACATCCAGGCCTATCCGCCGGGCGTGCGCGAAAACGGCGGCCAGTACTCCCACGGCGCCGTCTGGGCCTTGATGGCGCAGGCGTTGCAGGGCGACCATGAAGCCGCATGGCGCAGCTTCGAAGGGCTGAGTCCCGCCCACCGCGCGCGGCACCCGGAGCGCGGACCGGCGTACGAACTGGAGCCCTACGTGATGGCCGGCGACACCTACGGCGCCGCGCCGTACCTGGGCCGCGGCGGCTGGAGCTGGTACACCGGTTCTGCCGCATGGATGCACCGTGCGGCAGTCGAGACCCTGCTGGGGCTGGAGTTGCGCGGCGCGCAACTTCGCATGACGCCGCGCGTGCCGGCCCACTGGCCCGGCTTCGAGATCGCACTGCGCCTCGATGGCCGCGAACTGAAGCTGCATCACGGCGACGCGGGGAGCGGATCGGCCCCGACGCATTCGGTTCAGGCTGGTGAATGGATCGATTGGCACGCGCTGCCGGCACAGGCCGTGCTGCGCGTGGTCTAGCTGTGGATGGGCCAGCGTCTCGGCCTGTAACCGATTACTTTTCGGGTCACGAAGAACATCGCCGCTGGCGTCTTTTTACAGGGTAAACCTCCGGTTGTGCTTCTGTTTTCCTCCTGTCTAAAATGGGTAACCGGTTACTTCATAACGCACAAGCGAGACGATCAAGATGACCCCACTCCACAGCAAGCGAACTTTTTGCCACGTGTTGCTGGCGACAGCGACCGCACTGGCCGCCTTGCCAAGCGCTGCACAGTCTTACCCGGACAAGCCCATACGCATGCTTGTCGGTTTTCCCGCAGGCGGTGGGGTCGACATCGTGGCGCGCCTGCTGGCCGTCGAGATGCAGAAGACCCTTGGCCAGCCGATCACGGTGGACAACCGTGCCGGCGCCGCCGGCAACATCGCTACAGAAGCTGTCGCGCGTGCGGCCCCCGACGGCTACACCATCCTGATGGGCAACACGGGGTCGCTGGCAATCAATCCGGCGCTCTACACCAAGCTTTCCTTCAACGTGCTGAAGGATCTCAAGCCGGTCGCGCTGGTGTCCACCAGCCCGCTTCTGGTGCTGGTCAATCCTTCTCAGCCGGCCAAGACGCTGGGTGAACTCGTGGCGAACGCGAAGCAGCAGAAGGGGCAGTTGAACTATGGAACCGGCGGCGCCGGAAGCATCTCCCATCTCGCAATGGAATTGCTCAAATCGGAGACGGGCGCCGACCTTGTTCACGTTCCTTACCGGGGCGGTGCACCCGCGGTGACGGACTTGCTGGGCAACCAGTTGCAAGTGGTGGTGGAAGGCGTTCCGATCGCAGCGCCGTTCCTGAAGTCCGGCAAGTTGAATGCGCTCGCGGTCACCTCGACGCGGCGCTCGCCGGCGGTGCCCGATGTACCGACGGGTGCCGAGGCCGGCTTCCCGAACTTCACGGCGACGGCATGGTATGGCGTGATGGTGCCGGCCGGAACGCCGGCACCGGTCATCGCAAAGCTCAATGCGGCCGCCAATGCGGCACTGAAGGATCCAGGCCTGCTCGAAAAGCTGGCGCTGCAGGGGTCAGAGCCAGCGGGCGGCACGCCCGCGGCATTCGATGACCACCTGCAGAAGGAAGTCACCCGATGGGCGGCTGCCGTGAAGACATCGGGCGCCAAGGTCGACTGACAGGAACAACATCACGACATGACGGACGACGAGATGACCCAAGGGCTTTCACGAGGCCTCACGAACTACGGCGACGCCGATTTTTCGTTGTACCTGCGCCGTACCTTCGCAAAGCAGGCAGGCTATTCGCAGGAGATGCTCAGCAAGCCGGTGATCGGGATTGCGCAGTCGACGAGCGGGTTCAATCCCTGCCATCGCAACTTTCCGGACATCATCGAGGCGATCAAGCGTGGCGTGCTGGCTGCGGGCGGGCTGCCGCTGGATTTCCCGACGATATCGCTGGGCGAGTCGTTCACTACGCCAACCACGATGAAGTTCCGCAACCTCATGTCGATGGACGTGGAGGAAATGATCCGTGCCCAGCCGATGGACGCCGTGGTTCTGCTGGGCGGCTGTGACAAGACGGTACCGGCGTTGCTCATGGGCGCCGCATCGGCCGACGTTCCAGCGATCCAACTGGTGCCCGGCCCGATGGTGCCGATGCCGTTCGAAGGCGAACGGCTTGGCGCCTGCACGGATTGCCGACGCTTCTGGGGCAAGTTTCGCGGCGGCGAAGTCACGCAGCAGAAGATCCATGTGGTCGAAGGCAAGCTGGCCGCGACAGCCGGCACCTGCGGCGTGATGGGAACGGCGAGCACGATGGCCTCCATCGCCGAAGCGCTGGGCATGTCGTTGCCGGGCACTGCTGCCATTCCTGCCGTCCATTCGGACCGACTGCGCGCTGCCGAGGCCAGCGGCCGGCAAGCCGTGCAGCTGGCCATCAGCAGGTTGAGGCCGAGTTCGATCATCACCGGGCCGTCGATCGAGAACGCGCTGCGGGTGCTGCTCGCGATCGGAGGCTCCACCAATGCGCTGATCCATCTCACGGCCATCGCAGGTCGTCGCGGCATCCCGATTTCGTTGAGGCGGCTCAACGAGTTGTCCGACACGACACCGGTGCTCGTGGATCTGAAGCCGACAGGCAGGCACTACATGTCGGACTTCTATGGGGCCGGCGCCATCGGGGCGGTATTGCGAGAGATCAAGCATCTGCTGCACCTCGACTGCATGACGGTGACGGGCGACACGCTGGGCGAGCGGCTGGCGGCGGAAGACCCGTGGGTGGATCGCGACGTCATACGTCGCTTCGACCAGCCGATCTATCCGCAAGGCGGGCTGGTGTCCCTGTTCGGCAGCCTGGCGCCCAACGGCTGCATCCTCAAGCGCTCGGCCGCAGACCCGGGGCTTTTCGAAAGCACGGGCCGCGCAGTGGTGTTCGCGTCACTCGCCGATCTGGCGGCCCGGATCGACTCGCCCGATCTGGACGTGAAGGCAGACGACTTCCTCGTCCTGCAGAACGCGGGGCCGACCAGCGACGCAGCGATGCCGGAAGCCGGTTACCTGCCGATTCCCGCCAAGCTGGCGAAGGCGGGCGTGCGCGACATGGTGCGCATCAGCGACGCGCGCATGAGCGGCACGGCGTACGGCACGGTCGTGTTGCATGTGTCGCCGGAGGCCGCTGCGGGAGGACCGCTCGCGCTGGTGCGCGACGGCGACCGGATCCGTATTTCGGTCAGCGAGGCGCGCATCGATCTGCTGGTCGACGAGGCAGAGCTGGCAAGTCGGCGTCTGACGCTGCCAGCTGCTCCCGCCCTGCCGACGCGTGGCTACAGCCGGCTCTACGCACGCAGCACCCTTCAGGCCGAAGAAGGTTGCGATTTCGATTTCTTGCGCGGTTGACGCGCTCACACTGGAGCTACAGATGGATCTGGGTTTGAAGGGCCGTACCGCATTGGTGCTTGGCGCCGGCGGTGGATTGGGGAGCGCCATCGCAGCGACGCTGGCAGCCGAGGGCGCGAACGTCGCACTCGGCGACATCAATCTCGAGTCACTGGAGGCGACTGCCGAGGCCGTCGAAAAGACCGGCGCACGGGCGTTGAAGCTGGTCTGGGATCTGGCGGACCACGCGGTCATCGATGCAAACATCGCGCGCATCGAAGCCCAATTCGGCCCGGTCGATGTGCTCATCAACAACACCGGCGGCCCGCCGCCGACCCCGGCGAGCAACCAGGACCCCGCCTTGTGGCAGTCGAGCTTCGAAGCGATGGTCATGTCGGTCATCCGCATCACCGACCGCGTGCTTCCCGGCATGCGCGAAAGGCGCTGGGGCCGGATCGTGACCAGCACTTCGTCCGGGGTGGTGGCGCCCATCGCCAACCTCGGCATCTCGAACGCCATGCGACTGATGCTCGTCGGATGGTCCAAGACACTGGCGCGCGAGGTGGGCCCCGATAACGTGACGGCCAACATCGTGCTGCCAGGACGTGTCGCCACGCCGCGCATCGCGTTCCTGGACAGGAAGCGGGCCGAGCGCGAGGGCAGGACTGCGGAGGAAGTCGAGGCAGAAAGCACGGGCTCGATTCCGATGAAGCGCTATGGAACACCGCAGGAATACGCCAACGCCGTGGCATTTCTTGCGAGCGACGCGGCGTCCTACATCACGGGGTCCGTCATCAGGGTGGATGGCGGTCTCATTGCGAGCATCTGAACTTCACCGAGCCCACCATGGAAATCGCATCAACGCCTGAACCTCTCGCCGACGAGATCATCGAGACACTGCGACAGATCACGACGGCCACCATCAGCACGGTCCTGTTCAAGAAAGGTCTGCGGAACATCTGGATTCGCGGTGCCACACCGCTCTCGCCGGGCCAGCCGAGAGCCGTGGGCAGGGCCTTCACGATGCGCTTCGTGCCGATGCGCGAGGACCTCGCCAACCCTCAGGCCTGGTCTTCCCCGCGCTCGACGCGCGTCGCCGTGGAGCAGATGCCGGCGGGCTGCATCGCCGTCGTCGACGCCATGGGGACCACCGATGCAGGCATCTTCGGGGACATCCTGTGCGCACGCATGCACAAGCGAGGCGTCGCAGGCCTCGTCACCGACGGCGTGGTCCGCGACATCCCCGGTGTGCGCGCCAGCGGCCTGCCGGTCTGGGCACGCGGCACGGCAGCGCCTGCAGCCGTCGCCAGCCTGACCTTCGTGAACTGGCAGGAACCGGTCGGCTGCGGCGGCGTGGCGGTATTCCCCGGTGATGTCGTCGTCGTCGACGAAGACGGAGCCATCGTCATTCCCGACGCCTACCTGGACGAAGTGCTGGCCGCCGGACCCGAACAGGAAGCGCTGGAGGCATGGATCCTGGGCGAGGTCGAGGCAGGCGCCGAGCTGCCCGGTCTCTACCCGCCCAACGCCGACAACCAGGCGCGCTACGCGAAGGCCGCGCAGCGAAACTGATCTTCGATCGCCGTGGCTGGCAGAATGAGATGCGCGTCGCCCTCTTCCTGACCATGCCCACCTCTCCCGGCGCGCCCTCTGCGCTACCCAAGCCATCATCCGCCCTTCGAACGCGCACGCGAAAGCCGCGCGGTGCGGCGACCGTCCGCGATGTGGCAGCGCTGGCCGGCGTGTCGGTGGCGACCGTGTCGCGCGTGTTGAACGGCAAGCACACCGTCGCCGAGACCTTGCGCGATGTCGTGATGAAGGCCGCGCAACAACTTGCATTCACACCCCACGCCGCCGCCAAGGCGCTGGCCACTCGGCGTTTCATGACGATTGGCGCAATCGTCCCGACGCTGGAAGATCCAGCATTCGCAGCGGGCGTGGCCGCATTGCAGCACGCAGTCAACCTGCGGGGCTATACCTTGCTGCTGGCGAGTTCCAATTACGACGCCAAGGAAGAGCTGCGTCAGGTGCAGGCCATGGTCGGACAGGGCATCGCGGGCTTGATGCTCGTGGGCGCAAGGCGCTCCCAAGATGTCTATGCCACGCTGGACGCGCAGCGAGTCCCCTTTATCAATACGTGGGTGCTGGACGAAGCACATGCGTGCGTGGGGTTCGACAACCACGCGATCGGCCGTACGTTGGCCAACTATCTACTGGATCTCGGCCACACGGAATTCGGAATCATCGCGCAACACTCCCCGGACAGCGACCGCGCCGCGCAACGCGTCGCGGGTGTCCGCGAGGCGCTCGCCCTGCGCGGCGTTCAATTGCTGCAGGAACGCCTGATCGAGCGTTCGCACAAGATCGCCGATGGGCAGCTTGCATTGCGAACCCTGTTGCAGTCACCCCGGCGACCCACGGCAGTGATGTGCGGCACCGACACGCTCGCGTTCGGTGCGTTGGTCGAAGCCAGTGCGCAGGGCTTGAACGTCCCCGGCGACCTGTCGATCACGGGCATCAACGACGCCGAGTTCGCAGCACACCTTGCACCGGCGCTGACGACGATCAGACTGCCCGCCGAAGAGGTCGGTGCGCGCGCGGCCGAATATCTCATCGGCCGCATCGACGGCGGGCCCGTGGTGGCGCGCACGCCGCTGCAGTTCAGCCTGATCGTTCGGGCAAGCACATCCGGCGTGCGGACGCGCACCCCGGTCTTGACGAAGTTCTAGAGGCCTTTTTCCACCATGTCGAGCAGGCGCAGGCCCAGCGCATCGAGCTGGGCAGCCGGCAAGCCGCGCAGCGGCCCGTCGATGGTCAGCAGCGCGAGGCCGTGCACTGCCGACCAGGCCAGGAACTCGGCACCCGGACGGCGCGCAGCAGGCAGCACGCCGGCTGCCACCATGCGGTCGAGCGCCGCGCAGAGCAATTCGAAGGGATTCAGGCCGCCCGGGCCACTGGCGGCAGGGCCGGCGCCCAGGGCTTCGAGAATCTCCGGCTCGGCGAAGAACGCCGTGCGGAACAGCCCCGTCTCTTCGCGCGCGAAACGCATGTAGCCGGCGCCGACCGCGCACAGGCCGGCCCGCGCCACCTCGGCGGCAGGCCCGTCAGCCGGCACCGTGGCAAGTTCTTTTTCCATCGCCAGCGCGACGGCCGCGAGCGCCGCGGCGCGCACTTCCCGCAGCAGGTCGAGCCGGCTTGCGAAGTGGCGGTAAGCCGCGTTCGGCACCACGCCGGCGCGCCGCGTCGCCTCGCGCAGCACCACGGCTTCGGGGCCACCCTGGCGCGCCAGCTCGATGCCGGCGTCGAGCAGCGCGCGCCGCAGGTCACCGTGGCGGTAACTGCTGCGCGGCGGCGGAACGGGCGGCGACGAATTCATGGCAATTCAATGTGGACAGCGTCCATTATGTTTGCTATCTTTTGTGGACGGCGTACACAACTGACCATTTTTTCCAAGGAGACTCGATGAGCACCAAGATTTTCGTGAACCTGCCCGTGAAGGATCTGGATCGCACGGTGGCTTTCTTCACCGCCCTGGGCTTTCGGTTCAACCCCCAGTTCACCAATGAAAAAGCGACCTGCATGATCATCAGCGAAGAGGCATTCGTGATGCTGCTGGTCGAGCCGTTCTTCCAGGGCTTCACGCCCAAGCCGATCGCCGACGCCACGAAGAGCACGGAGGTGTTGCTGTGCCTGTCGGCCGACAGCCGCGCGGAGGTCGAGCAGATGGTCGCCAAGGCGGTCGCCGCCGGCGGCAAGACGCCCACCCCGCCGCAGGACCACGGCTTCATGTACCAGCACGGCTTCGAGGACCTGGACGGCCACCTCTGGGAGGTGGCGTACATGGACATGGCCGCGTTTCCCGCCACGCCGGCAGGCCAGTCCTGAGAGCGGACGACCGAGGACGCACCGCATGGACGAACGCAAACGTTGGCTCGCACTGATGGTGCTGTGCCTGGGTGTGTTGATGATCGTGCTCGACACCACGATCGTGAACGTCGCCCTCCCCTCGATCCAGGCCGACCTCGGTTTCAGCGAAACGGCGCTGGTCTGGGTGGTCAACGCCTACATGCTGACCTTCGGCGGCTTCCTGTTGCTGGGAGGACGGCTCGGCGACCTGTACGGGCACCGCAAGTTGTTCCTGCT